>JAKAVW010000056.1 GCA_021827445.1 Pseudomonadota bacterium | reverse complement strand
TTGGTTCATCCCGTTGGCCGACGGAACTACCAGCGTGGGCGCGGTGGTATGGCCCTCTTATCTCAAAACACGAAAGAAACCCGTGGAAGATTTCTTTGCGGACACCATCGCCATGTCTCCCGATCTGGCGATGCGATTAGCAGACGCACAGCGCGTGAGCGATGTCGAAGCTACTGGCAACTACGCCTATATCTGCGAACAGACCCATGGGGAAAGTTTTCTCATGTTGGGGGATGCATTCGCATTTTACGATCCCGTCTTTTCGTCGGGCGTCATGCTCGCCATGCAAAGCGCCTTTATCGGTGCCGATACGATTGATACTTGCCTGCGACAACCGCGACGTGCCGCCGCCGCGCTGCGTCACTTTGACCGGAAAGTTCGGCACGGAGGCAAGGTATTCTCCTGGTACATTTATCGCATTACACAGCCCACCCTGCGCGATATGTTTATGTTTCCGGGCAATCCGGCACGAACCAAAGAGGCCGTACTATCCGTTCTCGCAGGAGATATTTTCAATAAAACACCGATTTGGGCCTCCTTACTGTTCTTCAAGATGGTCTATTACCTGACATCGATGCGACACATCGGCCGTTCTTGGGCCGCACACAAAAAACGAAAGGAAGAGATCAAGATTTAACCATGCGCTTAGATAACGTCATGCCAACAACCACTGGCCCGCAGCTTACGCTTACTTATGCTCCGGCAGCAGAAGCATTAAACACCGACGTGTTGCGAACCAAAAATATTCTCGGTATCGTTCTGTTCAATAGCCAACTCACGGCAGGGATCGGCACCAACCAAAATAGTGGCCTTCTAAAAACACCTCTGACCATTTGCGGATCTGATGTTTGTGAAATCTGGAGTACGACAGAGACTGTAATTCCTGGACACTATTTGGATATACACTATCGGCGCAGCGCAACCCTTACTTTAGGCAGCATCACCCTGGCCATACCAAGATCCACCGGAGAAGGTAACAACATCAACCCACCTCCTATCCAGTCTAGTGCTCAGAAAGCCTACCAGCAAATATTCAACCTCCTCCAACACATCGGACACCCTCACTTACTACGCATCTGGAATTTTTTACCCGATATCAACGGTACTACGCACGGCTTGGAACACTATCGCCAGTTCAATATTGGACGCCAAAATGCGTTTATTGCTCACAACCGACTTACCGAAGAAAATAGTATCCCCGCCGCGAGCGCTGTAGGGACATCCACCGAAAGCTTAGTCATACATTTTCTCGCCGGGCAGCACAAATCTGTAGCTCTGGAAAATCCCCGACAGATTAGCGCCTATTGCTACCCCGAAAAATACGGGCCATGCAGCCCTACATTCTCGCGCAGCGGATGGATTAACTTAGATCAGCAACATATCTTCTTTATTTCCGGAACCGCCAGCATTGTTGGGCATAGGACTTTGCACATCGGTGATGTAGCAGGCCAGACTCAGGAAAGCATACGGAACATCTCCGCGATTATCAATGAATCAAATTGCGTCGCCGGGCATCATTTATATAACTTGAACATGTTGAGCTATCGCGTCTATTTTCGCAATACTGCAGACTTAACCGTTATCCAAACAGAGCTGAATCGGCTTATCGAACCCCTTACGGAAACGCTCTATATTCAGGCCGACATCTGTAGATCTGAACTCCTCGTGGAGATTGAGGGCACTGGCGGAGTCGTGCACTTATAAAATTATAAAATACCCCATATCTATTTGTATAACATCATGACAACGTTCTCATGTGGTCATAAACAGCCGGGTTAAAATTAGTAATAATACCTTTTTCTGAAAACGACTGCTTGCAAAGCAAACTGTTTATTCCGGTGATTTACTTTTTGACATGTTTCTGGTATACAAGCCTTTCGTGATTTTGATCCTGAAAAAAGAGACTGAACTTAAATCGTACTGGCTAATTTAAGCCATATCGATAGATTTAGGTTCAGCACCATTCAACCCATCACATCGGGAATTCCCAATGAAATCAAATAAAAACATCGCCAGACTATTCTCTGTTACCTTCCTCGCCTCAGGACTGATCGGCTGTGCAACCCAAGAACATCAGCCTGTATCGACTACTGCGGCATCCCAGGTCAGTGCCGTAGTGGTAGCCCCTACGGCAAGTACTGCCTCGGCACTGGACAGCGCTGCCGAAAAAACCAACGTCCTCCCCACCCCAGGATCGCCATTCGCCAAATTGAAGATAGGCATGTCCCGACGCCAGGTTGAGCAACTGATCGGCTTTCCGGACCACACATCGAGCCACATTACCGGCAAGCAATTTATTCCATTTTACTTCGGCGGAGACACTCGCCGTACAGAAGCGTCTTATAAGGGTCAGGGTATCCTTACTTATGACAATAACTCTCGATTTGGATCAACGGATACTTTGCTTATAATAACGGTGGACACAAACACCCCGTAAAAAAGACAATATCTCGTTGTAAATCATACCGACCGGAAATCAGCAGCTCCAGCACCAATCGCGAAGCTGTTGACACAAATTTTAACTCATGATAAAAACCAAGAAAATTCAGTTAAGTTATTTAAGATCATTATTTCTGCTTAAGGTGGCGTCGATGTTGGACTGCATACAGACTAAGGGTCGGATATCCATGCAGATACATGCTAATCGGGTGCGGGTGCAGGCCAGCCCATCGCGATCAATATCTCTATCCTATGGGCATTATTGATAAAATACGTTCTGCCCGAGAATACGTAGTGTTCTACGTTGGTCTTGTACTCTTGGCAGGCATTAGTCTTTTATGGTCTATTTTTGCGCTACCCATGAACATTATACTTCCCACAAAGTGGCGGAAGTTAACGGGACGATGGGTTATTTCCATGGGGTTTAAGCTGTATTTGCGGGCATTATCTGTTATGGGTGCTTGCCATTTTGATATTAGTGCACTCGACGCACTCAACGATGAATCACCGATGGTCATCGCACCAAATCATCCCTCACTACTCGACGCGGTTATGATTCTTTCGCGCATGCCGCACCTGGCCTGCATTATGAAGGCAGACCTGGTAGACAACCCTTTCTTCGGTGCCGGTGCGCGCTTGGCTTGTTACATTCGTAATGATGCCTTACGCCATATGCTCCGTCTCGCCGTCGAAGAACTACGTGGTGGCAGCCATTTACTGCTTTTCCCAGAAGGCACGCGAAGCCATCCCCTTCCCATCGGAGCCATACGAGGCAGCATTGCACTGATTGCCAAGCAGGCTAGTGTCCCCATTCAGACCCTATTAATCACCACAGACTCCCCCTTTCTCGGAAAAGGATGGCCATTTTTCCGCAAACCGACTATGCCTATTCATTACCGCATAGAGATAGGCCGCCGCTTTGACCCACCAACGGACGTACGCTACTCTGTAGCGGAACTGGAAACCTATTTCCAGACAGCTCTGGCGGAGCCCCGCCTTACCACTAACAGCCGCGGCAACAGGTAAACCGTAATGGAACCAGCCTCGCGCACTCATCTATTGCTTATTCCGAGCTACAATCCCGGGCCTAAAGTGTATGAAACCGTGATCGCCGCATGTCAACATTGGAACCCAGTGTGGGTCGTTGTGGACGGCAGCACCGATGGCACTGCAATGGGCCTCCAGGAGTTAGCATACCGAGATAGGGCATTGCGTGTTTTCCTCCTTTCCCGCAACGGTGGCAAAGGAGAAGCTATACTGTTTGGCTTGGAGCAAGCCAAATTACAGGGCTATACCCACGTGTTAACGATGGACTCTGACGGCCAGCACCCCGCCGAGGCGGTTCCCACATTTATGCAAGCATCCATCCAGAATCCCGAGGCTATGATCCTCGGCGTACCAATTTTTGATACCAGTGCCCCCGCTCTTCGGGTAAAAGGTCGGAAGATATCTAACTGGTGGGCCAATCTGGAAACGTTAGGCGGGGGTATTGGTGACTCCCTGTTTGGCTTTCGCGTTTATCCCTTGGCTCCCCTGCAGCGCCTCATGAACAAACAGCGCTGGATGCGGCGCTTCGATTTCGATCCTGAAGCCGCTGTACGAATGGCCTGGATAGGAATTCGTATTATCAATTTACCGGCATCCGTTCGCTATTTTGAGATCAGCGATGGTGGAGTTTCTCATTTTCACTACCTGCGTGATAACATTCTGTTGACTTGGATGCATACCCGCCTATTGTTCGGCTTCATAATACGCCTACCTATGTTATTAGCGCGCCGGTTACGACACCCACATTAGCTGCCATAGGTCCACTATTCAGCATATTCAGGTAAAACCATCTCGCCATTTTGCGCGTCCGCTTGGGGTAACCAGCGGCGTAACAACGGCGTTGTGATGATCGTACTTACAATCGCCATAATGACCAACATGGTAAAAACCTGTTGTGAAATAGCTCCTATATCATAGCCAACATTAATCACCATAAGCTCCATGAGTCCTCTGGCGTTCATCATGATTCCCATTATTTTTCCTTGCCGACGGTTTAATCCCGAAAGCCGCGCGGCAGCATACACGCCGACAAACTTAGAAAGCGTCGCCAATATCAATATTAAACCACACCAAGTCCACAACTCCATCCCCTCGAGCGCGGCAATATTAGTTCGCAAGCCGGTATAGGTAAAAAATATTGGTAGAAAAAAAACCAAAACGAAAGGGGCAACACGTTCTTGCCATAGTTTGGCAAAAGCGACTTCGTCATACAATACGACGCCCATTATAAACCCACCAAATATCGTAAATATTCCCAACGCTGAGGTAATCAGACCCGAGATAAATATACTCACTAAAACAATCCCCAGAAAAGTCGCAGACATCTCATGCTCGGCATTAAAGCAGCGGACCGCCCATTTCATGAGTGGACGAACGAAAAAAAACCACACTAAAACAAAAAGTAAAACGAAAAATACCTTGGCCAAAAATAGGGGGAATTGAAATTTCGCAAGTGCCAAGGCCGTTACCAACGCGAGCAACAACCAGCCCACCACGTCATTTATTGCCGCAGCGCTGATCGCGATTACACCAAGCCGAGATTTCGTTATACCCAGTTCCATCATTATTCGACCGAGGACAGGAACAGCCGTAATGGAAAAAGCGGTAGCCACAAATAGCGCCGAAACCCAGCGATTCGCCGCAGGAGAAAGCAGAGGGGCACTCATGAAGCCCACGCCAAAACCCACAGCGAATGGTAACAACAAGCTAGCTGCTGCTATCCAAAATACTATGCGGCGATTTTCTTTTTCTTTGAGATGCGAAAAATCGAACTCCAAACCGACCTGAAACATCAGCATAATGAGGCCCAACTGCGCAAGAACGTCTAATGGTCCTGGTGGAATAGAATGAAATGTCCAATGAAAAGGCACTGGCATTAACCAGCCGAACAATGACGGACCCAACAGTATACCTGCAATAATTTCTCCAACAACAGCGGCCTGGCCGATTCTAACGGAAAATCTCCCCGCAACACGCGCGGCCAGAATAATAATACAGAGTTGTACCAGTGTAAAAAATATAAGGTGTTCAGATTGTTGAGTTGCCAGATCTGTAATATGGTTACCCGCACTCATAATATTCTTCCTATTTTCATGCCATGGCACCATTGATCGATATAATTTGCCCGCTGATGTAAGCCGCTTTTTCTGAGGCCAGAAAGCCCACAAGATCGGCAACTTCGGTCGGCTGTCCCGCCCGCCCCATGGGCACTACCTGGGTGATGTGCGCAGCATCAAAAACCTGCGCACTCATTGCCGTGGCAATAATGCCGGGCGCTACGGCATTGACGGTAATGCCACGACCGGCCACTTCCAATGCAAGCGATTTGGTCGCCGCATGTAACGCACCTTTCGCTGCTGCATAATTTACTTGTCCGCGGTTCCCCATAAGCGCTGCCACGGAAGTGATATTGATGATCCGTCCCCAGCGGGTGCGGATCATGGGCATCAACACGGCCTGCGTAACATGGAAAAAGCCGTTCAACGAAACATCTATGACTTCCTGCCATTGCTGCGGACTGAGCCCAGGGAAAGCCGCGTCATTGTGGATTCCGGCGTTATTGACCAAAACTTGTATCGGCCCTGATACAATCAACTCCTGCACGGCCTGGATCGTCGCCTGGCGGTCGGTGATATCAAAGGCAGACACCACTGCGCGACCTCCTGCATCGCTGATGGACCCGGCCAATGCGGTGGCTTTGGCCGGGTTACGATGGGTGTGAATAATGACGTCAAAACCATCCTCGGCCAGCCTTTGGCAGATGGCGGCACCAATGCTACCACTCCCGCCCGTCACCAAGGCACGTTTACACATATGAGACTTCCTGTTTGGCCGCCACAGATTCTGGCGATTGGCTATTCTATAGCGCGTCCGAGTCCACAAAAATAGTGACCCGACCTTTGGCGAGCACACGCCGGTCAGTGGATATAACAAAGCTGTACAGCAAACTACTGTAGGCAGCCAGTTTTGTTGCACTGACCGCCAGATCGCCCTCGATGTCGTCGAGGCGCATTGCTTCCGTGCGTAATTCACGGACACTCGCAATGTAACCAGCGCCGGCACTGTGGGGCTCATCTCCCCCTTGCACCCGTACTAATGCATCATGTACGGCCATGGCCTGCGCCGCATATTCGACACCGCAAACCACACCCAGTCGCCCACCTACACGCAATGGGTTGCTTGCGCTTCGATGGCTGCTCGCGACACAGAGAATCTGTTCGTCATCCCAGCGCTCTACGTAATCCAATAAGAGCATATTGCCTTGATGCGGAATATGATTGGAGATCCACTGACGACCTATCAACATGGTGCCACTTCAAGCACTAAATATTGAGAATCCAGGTACTCCAATACAACATTCCCGGTATCGCGCCTTGCGATGGATTGCAGCAACGGCAGACAACGCGCCGCGGGAATGGCCCCAGACAGATCGGCAAGCGGAACCTCAGACATCGTTTGCCCGGGCATCTCAGTAAAGGGCTGATCGCTGGCAATCCGGATCTGTGCCAGAGATTTGCCAGGTTGCGGCGCTACCGTCAATATCAACGCAACCGCAAAAATATCGGGTACCGGACGAGTTGCGTACAGCGGGAAAGGGTAATCCTGATCGCTGGCCACCAGCAACACGGGGGTACGGAGCGTCACCAGCAGCGACACGGCTTCTAACAGGCCCGCCGCAAAACTCCCATCATGGGCACTCACCACAGACGATGGCGCCATCGCGCCCGTCGCAATGCCCCAGTAGCCAGAAATCGCATTATGCACGGAATTATGAAACTGGGTAGGCGATATCAGGTGGTCGCCTGCCGCTATCGCAGAACAAATGGCATTGCAGATATCCCCATCACTACCCGAGGAGGCAAATACCGATGCCGGCTCTGCGGGCAAGACACCTGCCATGGCGCAGGCCTCATACCCCACCTGCAATGCAGCCATAACCCCTCTGCTGGCGCGGCGCCGTTCTGCCGGGGGTAAGGATTCCGGTGGCGATAACACCGTATTTCCGGGTACGTAAGTACGCTCGCCCTTCAGTATATACGCTGCCTCTTGCCAGCTTTGGATACCCGGCCCCAACACACCAATACCTTCTACATAAGCAGGATGCATAGCAAAACTCCGGTTCGTTAAATGGGACGACCAAAAACCAGGCTACAGTTACTGCCACCAAAACCGAATGAATTACTTAACACCGTGGAGATCGTCCCTCCCTGATTTTGAGAAATGTAGTTAATTTCCATCGCATGATCCCGCAGTCCGGTATATGGACTCGACGGCATAAAGTCATTTTGAATGGCCAATACGCATATGGCGGCTTCCAGGGCACCGGCGGCACCCAACGTATGGCCCGTAGCCCCCTTCGTAGAGCTACATGGTGTTGCTATACCGAAGACATTCGCTATAGCGATTGCCTCTGCCGCATCATTCGCCACGGTGCCAGTACCGTGCAGATTAATATAATCAATATGCTCAGGACCCAACCCTGCAGAGGCCAGTGCGCGCTCCATAGCCAGGCGCGCGCCCAAGCCCTGCGGATGTGGCGAGGACATATGATAGGCATCACTGGATTCGCCGACACCCAACAACCAGACGGCTTCGCGGTCCTGAGGACCGGCCATCCTCTCCACGAGCATGTACGCAGCCGCCTCCCCAATAGAAATACCCGCACGATCACCACTAAATGGTCGACAAGGTTCTTTAGCCAAAAGACCCAGAGACTCAAAACCATAGAGTGTCGTCGCGCATAAAGAATCCACACCGCCCACCACCGCCGCATCAATCAGACCACAATCCACCATCCGCTGGGCGGAGGCGAAGACCTTCGCACTGGAAGAACATGCCGACGAAACGGCCACAGCAGGGCCTTCAAGACCAAGCTTACGCCGGACGAACTCCGTAAGGGAATAAGGGCTATGCGTGCCCGCATATACGAATTCTGCCGGTAGCTGGCCACTCACTGCGTCACGATGTCGAAAAGCCCACTCGGTACGTAACATACCGGCAGTGCTCGTTCCCAAGAAAACACCTACGCGCCGCCGCCCCCAGCGACCGACGGCCGCCTCAACCGCATCGGCAAAACCATCTTGAGAAAGTGCAAGTTGGGCCAGGCGGTTATTACGACAATTGAAGTCTCGCAGATCTGCGTCAATTTTTTCATCATCAACGCCAGCCACCTCACCAACCCAGGTATCGATAACCATATCGCGGAATACACAAGGCGTGAGCCCACCCTGCCGCCCATGCAGCGCGGACAAGGTCTGCTCCAAGCCTCGGCCAATGCAACTCGTGGAGGTCACGCCGGAAATCATCAGAATGGACATACATTTTATAAATCAATGTGATATAGTGATAACCATTGTGATGGCGAAGTGACCAAAAGTCAACCCGCACCGCTGATCACACAGCCTCCTGATACCATCTTCTCTGGCCAACTCATCCACAGAGGATGGTGAACAGCACCTTATTCTGGGTTACAATTCCAAGGCTGGCTCCGAACGAGGGAGCACAGCCAGAAGTGAGCAGAATGGTGCATTCCTGACAACTTGTGCAGAGACGATCAAGGCACGCGCACTATTGGCACACCAGCGGAATCTGAGATATAACATAACAGTTAAAACGGAGATGTAACGAATGGGCCTTACCTCAGAAGAAGCGGACTTAAGCCGTTTAATTATAACATCTTTGAACCTGCCAGGGGATCCTTTGCAGGTGGATCCTGAAGCCCCACTCTATGGCGGCCCATTAGGCTTGGATTCTATCGATCTCCTGGAACTGTCCATGGTAATCACCAAAAAATACGGGGTGATGCTATCTAGCGAAGGCGCCAATAAAACAGAGATATTCAGTTGCTTAAGAAACCTTTGCAACTACGTACAAAACCATCAAACTGGCTAAGCACACCGCTCATGCCACACTAAATCACTGCACTTGCAACGTCTGTTGTACTATTGCTTTTTTTCGCCCAGCCAAGCTGGCAGAAAATAAAAGAGCCAATATCACGCCGGGCGCAACAGTGGCACCAATCGCCTGAAGGACTGGCACACCGGAGAACGCCAGCGGCGCAAAACCGATAACCGTGGCCAAATTAGCAACAACCAAAGATACCAAAGTACGCGATGAACCTTCCTCGTTCAGCTGTCTACTATAATCGAAGAATAGTGCATAGTTAGACCCCACGGCAACGATCAGCATTAGTCCAATGAGATTCATAATGTTCAACTCAACACCCATCACCACAAATCCAGCCGCCACCGAAAGTACTGCAGCGACTAATGGCAACATGATTCGAATGACGCGAATCACGGATCTAAAGGTTACTAATAATAAAATGATAATACCTAAAACACCAGCCAGAGAAAGCTTGAGGCCACTCCTGATATACCCAGAATAAAGGGTATTTGTGGCCCCTGAAACATCAACGAACCCAACATCATCAACATGATGTTGGGTCATTACGGCTTGCACTGCCTTAGGGTCAACCCTACCGGATGATGGCGCAATAACAGGTAACAAAACGCTCCACTCCTGGCCATGCTGCACCAGCATACTATCTACAATCTGCCGAATACTTGCCGGCAAATCGGCATAAGTCAGTGGCAGCAGCCTCCGCTCCCGCTCTACCGCTCGGACAAACGGGGAGAGCCGTGATGCTGACACTGGCAATCCGCGCACAGCTTCCTCTAAACGCGCGGTCAGAATATTTTCCGGAGGCAAAGCCGATCTACGCTCCACTTGGGATCCTACACCGGGCAAAAAACGAGTAGGTGTTTGAAAACCCCCGATAATGCCAGAGACCTGGAGCTGTTCTAACAGCGGGTCAATTTTACTGGCCTTTTCCAAAGCCCGATTACGGGTTGGTCCTGAAACAACCAGCAGGTATCCCGCAGCAGGTATCCCCATATCCTTACGCAGCTTTGCATAGAGTAACTGATCTGCTTTAGGCACTGGACTGAGTGCCGATAGCTCATGACTCCAGATATGGTCATGATGGACAATCAAAATGCCGCCGGCAATGACTGCCAGCGAAATAACGACCCATCTTGCGGACGACAGTATACGCATAACATCGGGCAGAATATCACCCGCCCGCTCGAAATCGCGCCGTTTAAAATGATGCAAGGGCAGCCTCGGCAACACCAAGCGGGTAACACCGGCGGCGGTGAGTAGGCCGGTAATAGCATAGAGGCCGAGCTGTGAGAGCCCTGGCAGATTAGAAAACAACAGGCTGGCAAACCCGGTCACTGAAGTGAAGACACCCAGCCTGATGATAGGCCAATACTTCTTTCTCCATGATTCCACACCCGTAGCCATTTGCTCGGTCTGCACGAAGAAATAAACTGAATAATCTACTGCCTCCCCGATCAGTGCAGTGCCGAATCCCAAAGTGATGTCATAAACCGTCCCAAAACCTAAAGACACCGCAGCGATACCAACGCTAACACCAGACATCACGGGTACCAGGCTGAATGCGAGCACCGCCAGCGACCGGTATACGAACAAAAGCAGTATAACAATTAATGTGCCACTGATCAGCGACATCAACTCTGCGGCATGGACAATCGTATTGCGCGCCGCCACAGAAATCACACCCACACCAGTCAACTGTAACATGATGTTTTTGCCAGAGCTCCCCATTTCCCTGCGGGCCAGCCTGAATACTTTTTTTATAGTAGCTATCGCCTGTTGTTGTGCGTCACTATCCGATCCCGGAAATCGCGTCTGCAACAACAGCAATGCGCTATTTCCAGTCGACGATACCCATACCCCATCCTGGATTCGCGGTTTCGGGATTCCACTCATCCCCTTGGCCATGCCGATCATGGCTCCAGTAGGGTCGCTCGGGAAAAGCGCTGCCATCGCCTCACCGCCTGGAGCGGCCAGGACATTGAGTGTCTTTTCTATCGCATCATGCAGACCTTTTACCGAAAATAGCTCCGGCTTGGTAGCCGCACTCAACAAATAGCGATGCGTGAACAGGTAACTGTATATTTTGGAATTCACACCCGCATTCCCATTGCTTACAAAGTCAAACTGGTTATTCTTGCGGAGATCAAGAACCATTTGTGCGGAAATACGTGCCCTTGCAGCGGCATCACCGCCCTCAATCCCCACTAAAACTTTGCGTGAAAACACGCCATTGCGCAACTGTTCGTTCAATATCTCTTGCTGTGCGCTAGGAGATTTCGGCAGAAATTCGGATAGTGTGGACTCAAATTTGGTATTGATTATTACGCCGATGGCGCCGAGCAGGACCGCCAGCCACACGCCCAGGATCAACCATCGGAATGTTCTCATGGAGTAGACGAATTACTTATACTAATAAGCGACCAATCGTGGTTTGCTTTGACAATTTCAATACTGCGTACCATGTGCCCGATACCGCCAACGGTGATATGCTTAATTTGCTTTGCAAAATCATTTTGTTTGGGTACCAGCATCAACGACCAGCTATTTTCTTCGCCTTTGAGGGAAAGCGTAAAGTACCTCTCTAGCAGCCCGGTATTTCCAGCCAACACCCCGCGAATACTATCAACAAAAGCGAGTAATTCCGGATGGCTGTCTAATTGAATAGTATGTTTATCCACAGTAAGAACATCACCTTGCACCAGCATCACCTGATCGTCAGGTTTGACAGTATGCATTTCCAGTATGTCCGGAGACACAAAGCGCATATTTCCGGATGATTGTATTGGCTTATCCAAAAACCCAAGATATTTTGTCTCCACAAAAGAAGCCCGGCCAGACTTTACCTGCGCCAACGCATGCATTAATTGTGTTATGTTCCAGCCTGCCGCGTAGGCCGCTTGTGTTATCATGGAGCCCCCGAGAAAAAAAGCGAGCACGGCGCCAATGACATATCGTCGGGACAGATCAAATATTCGCCGAAGCAGTAGTAGTGATCTGATAAATAAA
>JAKAVW010000055.1 GCA_021827445.1 Pseudomonadota bacterium | reverse complement strand
TTTGTTCCCTGTTCTCCGGGCGTTGTGTCGTAACTGCCTGGTGCAGATCAAAACGATGCGCCCACACATAGTCCCGTATAACGCGCGGCAACTCATCCAGCGAAAAATCTCGCTCAGAGGGACGTGTATCGCCGCGCGCAGCATGGTATTCCCCTTCCTGTTTTCGGTACGCGGTAAACTGTGGATCGACATACGCATCCCGCGCGAACTCTTGCAGGGCGCGGGTCTCGAAAGGCGTAAAGTCGTATCCGGAAAGCTCCGCGCTTTGCAGTTGCTGTACCGCCAGTTCCGGTGTCAGTTTTCCGGTATGGGCGTATTGCTGCAATTCCCAGGGGGAAATCCAGGGCAGGTCCGTTCTGTCCATGCCATCGCGCGCCAAAAAACGCGAGATGCTGCCATTGTCCTCACTGACCGGATCGTAAGGCACGCCGGCGATGGTGACCGGTTCGAGATTCCGCAGGGCTTTGCGGAGCGGTTCCATGTTCTGCAGTGCGTCGAGTTGAGCCTGCGCTGCTTCCATCGAATCAAAGGTGCCTAATGGTAATGTGTCGTTTTCGGCATCCATGCCCCATATCCGCGATCCGGCAGGAAAATTTTGAGATACATGGTTCAGTTCCGTCTGGTACGACACTTGCTGCGTTGCAGGATCGGTTATTTCCCGTATCTGGTAATCCGGCATAGCGGCACTCCTTTCTGCAGCTTGGGGTTGTGGTTGTTCGGTATAAGCCGGGAATTCCGGCGATGCGCTCAAAGTTTCCGGCATGGGGGATGCTGGCTGCAAGGGGTTCGCTCCCTGCGAGGGGGAAGGACGAACCGGCAGGACGCCCTGCACGTTGGATGCGATGACGGGATCGGGCGCGAAACGGTTTTCCTGCACAAAAGTTTGCATCGAAGCTGGCAAGTCCGCCAGAGAAAAATTCCGGGCATTCGCGCGCGATCCGCCCAGATAGACAAGATAGTCACCTTCTTGCGCGTGATACCGTTGAAACCGCGGATCGGCATCGGCTTCCCGGGCGAAGCGTTGCAGGGACGCCCGTTCCGTCGCGGTGAACTCGTAACCGGAGTTTGCAACGTTTTGCCATTGTTGCGTGGCCATTTCCGGACTGAGATTTCCGGTATACAGGTATTGCTGCAACTCCCAGGGAGCGATCAACGGCATGTCAGTGCGTTGTAAACTATCGCTTACAATATAGTGCGTCAGGCCGCCGTCATCGTTCAGTACCGGATCGTAAGACACCCCGGCGATGGTCAACGGTTGTGCCTGACGGATTTGCTCCCGCAAACCGTTCATTTCCTCGCTTTGCAACCAGTTTACATGCTCCTGCGCGGCCGCCCGACTGGCGAACTCCCCCACGGGCAGCTCCTCATTTTGGGCGGCGGACGCCCAGATGCGCGACAAGGTGCCCTGATTTTCCGGAATGCCGATCATCATGGCGCGATAGGTGACGGCTTGCGTTTCGGGATCGATGACTTCCCGTATCTGGTAATCCGGCATGACGGCACTCCTTTGTCGTTGCGATTGCGATTGAGGTTGTTCGGGATTCGCCGGACGTTCCTGGGACGTGACCCGCGATTCCGGCAGAGATGCTCCCGGCAGGGTTGCCCCCGGCAGGGTTGCCCCCGGCATGGGGACTGTCGACTGCATGGCCGCCTCCGGCATGGGGGTTGGGCGAACCGGCAAGACGCCATGAACGGTTCCGGGCAGCGGCGGCATCCACGGAGTGGTCAGGGGTGCTGCCAGGGTGCCCGGATTCAGGATGCCCTGATAGCGGGTCTCCAGCCGGTGATCCAGCATGTCTTCGTGGATGGTCTCGTACAGGGGCATGTTCTGGTTATCCAGATCCCGCGCATCCAGACCGTTTTCATCCAGTCCCATCACGTCCGCCGTCTCGGCCTGGACGGCTTCCAGTGCCATGTCCATGAGCATCGGCCATGCCGCC
Source organism: Pseudomonadota bacterium (assembly GCA_021827445.1). Lineage (GTDB taxonomy): Bacteria > Pseudomonadota > Gammaproteobacteria > Acidithiobacillales > Acidithiobacillaceae > Acidithiobacillus. The sequence continues at coordinate 10,475 of JAKAVW010000055.1, read as the reverse complement.
GGATCGCGTTGCTGAATTTGACGCGCCGTGTCCAGCAGTTGCAGCAGGCGCGGATCATCCATGTGCAAGGCCACCGGCAGGTCCATGCGGTCGTCGGGCAGGTCCAGGGTGAGACGCGCGGCTTCATGATCGAAGATCGCCCGCGCCAGGGCCGTGGACTTTTCTATGGGCGTGGCGGCATTCCAGTCTAGCGGATTCGGGCGTGTGCTCCGCAATTGTTGCAGTACCGTTGCAGCTTCTGCGGAAAGATGGACCGGTTCGGAGATGGCCGGCGCTTCGGGAAAGCGTTCGGCATCGAAAGGCGACGCATACATGGTTTTTCCTCGCTCAAAAAGCCTCTGAACCCTTGGTGCCGCAAAGGTTTTTGCACCCGGAAAAGTTGACGGGGATCAAAAATGAGTGTACGTATCAGCGCAACGAGGCCCGCGAGGAGAGTGCCACCATGAGTGACTACCAGACAGGATACAATGCCGGTGAATCCGCTGCTCGGGCGAAGGCGCGAATGGCTCGCAACAATGAAGATTTCCTCGCCCGGACGTTGGGCAAGATGCAATCCAATCAGAACGATCGGATCATTCAGAATCAGGCCAACCAATACCAGAACCTGCTGAGCCAGTTCAATGATCTGGTGGCCGACTACAACAATCTGGTCGAGCGGTTCAACCTGCGCGGCGAGCAGATCATGCACGCAGAAAACGCGTTCACGCACGCGGAGAACCAGATCACGCACAGGGGCAACCAGATCAACATCCTGGAAAAAGGCTTCCGCTATCAGACCGCCGCGCATGCTTTACTGGCGAAGTTGCCTTATCTGGCGACGACGGCGGAGAGCAACCCCGGCGGTCTGGATGACGAATTGCGGGATCTGTTTGCGAAGCTACAAGCACTCCCCGATGGCGAACAGGAATACCAGGACCTGATCGCGCACATCGCAAAAGCTGGGCGCTCGATTGCGGATGACTCGGTGCTGGCCGAGTACCTGAAAAACGAAGTGCAGTTGTTGCAGGTTTCCACGCGGGTGCGCGATCCCAAGGCGTGGATTCTGCAATGCGCGGAAAACCGGCAGTATCTGCGCGCTCGCGTACACAATCCCATGCCGGTTTCCTGGCCGGACCGCGAGGAAAAGCTGCTGAAACTCATGGACACCGCCATGCGGATCACGGAAGCGACGCAGGAGCGCCGGTTCATGGATCAGTTCTATCGCATTCTGGTGGTGCGTCTATTGAACGCGATATTCGGGCACATGGCGCAGGGCCGGGACAGCACGGAACCGGAACCCGTGGCGGTGGCTTTTCAGGAAGCCCTGAACAGCGACGTGTTTCCGTTTTTCCCGGAAAAGCGGCGGGTGCATTTCGGCTCGACCCTGCGGGAAAACGTGTTCGACAAGGACGGAAACAGCCTGGGCACTTATGGCGACTGGCTGCGCAACAGCTTCGCCCGCGTGCTGAGCGGCATGGATGAACTCTATCTGCTGCGCCAGGGCAACCTGCAGGCAATGCAGTCCCTGATCCCGCAGGCGGCCAGCCTGGACTTGCAGTCGGCAGACCCATGGTCGCCGGTGGCTCCGGAGAAAAAGGTGGCGAACGGAAACGGCCCCGTGTGGGGAAACCCCGTCACGCCCCAGGAACAGGGGAATCCCTGGGTGCAGAGCGTCCCCGCGCCCAAACCGGCGGAATCGGCTAAAAAGGCGGCGGAACCCCATGCCGGGGTGCAACCCCCTGCAGGGGGGCAGCAGCCCCCGCGCAACACCTGGGGCAACGGGCCGTCCTGATCGAGGTCACCTGCCATTGTACTGATTCATACCACGACGGAGTTATACTTGTTTTTGATTTTGTAAGTATAACCCCGTGAGGGAAAGATGGAGCAGGAGCACGGTCATGACCTTTGAAATCATCGTCGGTGATCTGTCGGAACTCATGGAAGCCAAGCGCCGAGCGCGCAAGGCCGACATGCAGGCCATTCTCGAAGGCCGGATCAGCGCTAAGGAAGTGCATGATCGCAATGCGGCTTTCAAAAATGTTCGGGAGTGGACGGAAATAAATACCACACAAGACCTGATGGGTCTTGATGACGATGATGATCTGGAAGGTGGTGTAATCATACGATGAACGCGCCAGAGGTCCAGATTTCCATTGACGACACCATTCTGATTCTGTCTCGCGCAATGCAGGATCGTGGCGGAAAACTTTCGGACATCACTTTGGTTGGTGGTCAAGCCCTAAACTTTTGGGCAGACCAGTATTTTGGTAATCGTGAGGATTTTGTTTCTGGAGATATCGACCTGTTGGGTGGCACTACCGAAGCGTTGCGATGTGCCAAAGCGTGGAACGCAAAAATTCAGGTGGCAGATCTTGATTCTGGTATGGGATCTCCCAATACTGCTGTTGTGATGATAGACCGTGGTATCGGTCTTGATGCCATGCGTGTGGATTTTCTGAGCAATATTATCGGTCCATCGGTTCGAGATATACTTAAGTTTAGAAGTGAAGTCTTGTCGAAACTTGGGTTTTCCTTCTACGTCATGCACCCATTGCATGTCATGGAAAGCCGGATTAGCAATGCCTTCTATCTAGGACGAAAAGATGAAACGGCCATGCGCCGACTGGAACTCTCGTTCTCGATTGTAAAAGCATATACTAAAGATCAGTTGGTCCAGAATTCCAGAAAAGGGCTAAACATAGTCGAGCGCATAGTGGACTTGGCTTTTTCGGAATTCGGCAAGAAGGCATGGTACTTCGGTCATGATCCTATGACGGCTATCCCCATACCACGGGAAACGACATTATACCCGATACTGTTTCTGGAAGAACGATGGCCTAGAATCCAGGCTGAACTTGCTGACAAGCGAGAGTCCTACGCCAACACCATGCAACAGATCGAACAATTTCATCGTCAGAGGCCGCAGCAAAAACAGGATGTGGGCGACCTTAATCAAAACCAAAGTTCATCTACAAATCCATATCAAAATAATCCGTGGCTACAGAAGCATAATGGAAAGACGGATGATCAATTCGAGAAAAATGCGCCAAAACCGACAAAGAATGACTGGAACGGCCCTTCATGAGTCTTGTGGTCGGCAGTGATCTATGGCCGTTCAGACAATGATCCTGCCACGGTCGGATGAACGATCAGGTTGGGTACGTAAGTACAGGGCAGGCGATGAGACGCATGGAACGATACGACCTGAACAGACTCCCCGATGAATACCTGCATGCCGACCGGCACCAAGGCCAATTCGGTATCGCTGGTTGGGAATCCGTATTGGCGAACGAGCACCCGCTGATTGGAAAGATACCGTGATTCCATCATTCCGTGCAGATTTTGCTGGTTTTCCATGACATACCGTAATGCCTGCGATCTGGATACGAAATCGGCTACCGTGGCGGAAACCGTACCGCTCGGTAACCAGGGGGCCGCCAGCGGAAGCCCAGACGTACAATGTGCGTCATCTTTTCGTATCCTGCTCGACAACAACGAAGAATTACCGAAGCGTGATGGCGTCGCCAATAGCGTTTGACCCGTTGTGCGTGCTGGATGTATCGCATTTTGCAATCTGGCAGCAGGCGCAGTGGTTGCAGGGTGCGATGAAAGATGGATTGACACCTCAAACATTAGAGGATGCCTTGGCATATCTTTGGTAAATGGTGGAAACCGGATGTCCTTCGCGACCTTCAAAGCAGCGCGATTGACGGCAACAACACCGCTGCTCCTGGCAACCTGCGAGGAAAGTAGATGCCCTGATGGCGTCAGACGAAAGGAAACCACGGCGGTTCCTCCGGCATGGCCTATCATCCTGACGAATTTAGGCGTGTCTGCATTGGCTTGTATCAGATTGCGCAGCATGACCGCGTAATCGTCCAGCGCCGTTTGTCGCGTTTTCGGAATCGATGCAAGAGAGTGCGACGGCGTGACTATTCCAGCAGGGGCCACGACAGACGAATGGACGTTATGCCGCGCTTTCTGGTTTTCGTAATTCCTGTACTGTCCCATCATAATGGCCGCGATGATACCGACTATCGAAATCAGCACTACCGGCAGAACCACGTACCGGAATACAAAAAGCCGTTTTGGAATCCCGTAGAAATACGAGATCGCATAAGAAAAATAGAGCAGAGACATGACACTGATGACCGTGCTCATGGTGCTCATAATCTGTTTGTGCCATGCAGTCAGCAGCAATGCGGCAGAGACCTCTAGTATCACCATGCCGGTGCAAACCGCATAGGAAGTGGCCATACCTACCCAGATTCCTGGGCGAAACCCTAAGATGCGCGATTCATCCGGCAATGAAACACCCCAGGATTTGCGTTGCTGCCGGTTGATGGCCCAACTGGCCAGGACATTCGTAAACAGCATGACCAGGATTTGCACCACCAACACCATAATGGATACCACAAGGTAGCTCCACCAACGATACACCATATGTGCTTTTGGATGGATTAGGTGCGCTAATTCCAATGATGAGAACGCAATAATGACGGAGAATGCCAACGTCCACCAGACGGGTGACGAAGAATTGGCTGCCACCGTCCGGCGAACCCTGTTGACGGTTTCCTGCCGGTTGGTAATCAGCAATATTTTCAGTGGATTTTGCATCTTTTAGCGTTTCCTCCCGAACTTTTTATCCACTTGCAGGGTTTTCTGGACCTCCTAGGTCAATCCGGTTTTTTCGTGCAAACCCGCCGCAATCTGGAATCATCCACGAAACCCACCAATACCTTCACTTCCAGCGCTCGACCCTGGGCCAGCAACTTTTTATACCGCGCATCCTTGATAATACCAGAGTCAGGATTCCCCCGGCTTTCATCCTTGATGATCGATTCAGATTCTACTTGCGTTGGCCGTTCCATATCAGTCTCCATTGCTCCATTCCAGATTTTCTTCCTCAACATTTCCACCGGTATGATCCACCGGCGTTTCCGGTTTCATGGCCTCCTGAAACAGTCGGGCAATGTTCACGGTCAGTTCCTGTATGCTTTTCTGGTCCATGGCCATAACCGAGGGACGATCCTGCGGATCGGGCAGAAGCACCTTGTCCGCTGGCACCGAGGGCGGGGTGCCGGGGTACGGTTCCCGCGTGACGGAATCCAAAGGTGACGGTACCGCTTCCGCCACTTTCTGGTCCCCGTAAATCTGCTCGATATGCAGTACCGCGCCGTGGGAGATCCGCCACTCCGGTAGTTTCGGCCAGGGAAAGTAGGCCGATGCGATGTTCAGATATTTTCCTTCATACGCCAGATACATCTGCCCGGATTTCTGCGCCGGAATCTCCTCGGCCTGGACCCGCTCCGTGCGCTCCACGAGATCACTCTTGTCCGCGTAACGGCTAGGCATCATTCCGGGAGATATTTTATAATACTGAGTGCGGCGCAACCACGCCTTGCCAATGGTTTTCACGGCAAACTGGATGGATTCTTCATCCTGCAGCTTCATGAAACCCTTGAATCCCGTACAGGAAGCAATCGCAGCGGCACCCGCCTTGGATTTTTCGGTTAAACGAGGAAAATCCTGCGACCCTATCAATACCGATACCCCAAGCGAGCGCCCTTGCGCCAGAATGTCCTCTTCACCTTCCACCATGTAGGACGCCTTTTCGTCGTAGTCCAGACAATAGGGGTGGTCGGCGTCGGTAATGCGCGAATCAACCGACTCATCCACCCCCTTGCTGATCTGGTTTCCGAGCAGCCGGGCCAGCATCATCTTGTTGCCGGCCACGATGATCTTGCCCAGAATTTCCAGATCGGACGGCGGTTTCTCCAGCGATGGCAAAATGGTCATGACGATGCGTCGGTTGATCGCCACGTCATCCCAATCCAGTTCGGAATATTTGGTTCCAAAAATGTGACCGTAGGAATCCGACATGGAGTTCAGAGAGCGGATCAGTTGCATGGTCACGAATCCATGTTGCTTGTTTTCCTCTTCGGACCCTGGCACCTGGGGCATTTGCTGTACCGCCTCGATGTTTTTCGGATCGTTGGCATAATCAGGCGGCGGCGTGTCCTTGTATCCCGGCAGGTTGTTCAGATAGGTGCGGATCGGATCGATGGCCCGGTCGGGAATGTCGGGAAAGGTGCGCTCCCGTCCATCGATTTTCAGTTTTTTGTGACGCAAATCCTTGATGGCGGGCAGGTAGATGTATTCGCGCAGGGTTTGCGTCGACAACTGGAAATTGTGGTGATCGCGCAGGTACACCAAAGGCGTGAGCACGGCCTCAATGAAGCTCACCGTGCGGTCGTGCCAGATCTTGTTGTCGCCCTTGGGCGCTTCTCCCAACAGGCTTTTGATCAGGCCCGATACCGTATTGAGACTGCCCGAGGCCATCAGGTTGATGGTAATGCTTTGGCGCTCGATGGGTTTGTCCCATAAGGTGACGTCGCCCGTGGTGTAATTCACCAGCAGCAGATCGTCCTCGCGCCCGGCCAGCCAAGCCATCGCGCAGATCATGTGCCAGGTGGTGATGTCGCCCTTGCCGTCGACCAGCGTGAAGCCCGATCCCATGACGAGAAAGGACCAGAGGAAACCCAACATGGTCTGCGTCTTGCCCGCGCCGGTCGTACCCAGCAGGAACAGATGGGCGCGCAGCATGGCGTTGGTCAGAAAGACCGGTTGCCCCCATTGCTTGCCCCCACGGACGGTACCCATCCAAGCGATGCCTCCGGCTTTTTCATAGCCGCCGCCCATCCCCGGTTTCCGGTTGTTGTAGTCCACGCCTCCTTCCACGATGGGCTTGGCCACCGGCCATATCCAACGATGACCGTAGGAGGGCAGAATCAGCAGGGCCATCGGCAACGCCAGCAAATCGGCATAACCCGCCAGATTCCCGAAAAAGGCGGGCAGCACATTGGGTAAAATCAGGGTGAACAGGATCGATGGAGCGGCAAAAAACCAAAAAACCTGCGGACCACCCCGAAACAGAAAGGCGAATTTGCGCTCGAAATGAAACTGGTCGTCATCCCGGAATACCTGCCCATGCAATAATTCGTTGCTATTTACGGACATAATCCTGCCACTCCTTCGATTTTTTCCACTGGATTTCTTCCAGCGCATCCCACAATCCGCTTTTCACGAACTGCGCCTGAATCACCGCCACCGGACCGTTTTGGCGCAGTTCGCAATGCCATTGCACCAGACCCGGCAATCCTTCCGGGTGCGGACGCGGCAGGCCCAGGCCATGCAGGGCGTACCACAAGGCCCGGTCCCGGTATTTCAACCAGACAAACCAGTTGGGCGGGACGATGGTTTTTTTACGGGCGTCCCGTAACGCCGACAACAGAATGCAGACCTCGTAAGCATGATTTTTCCGGTACGCCTGAAACCGCTCCACATCTTTCGTGTCCAGTGCGGATTGCTTCTGAATGGTCTTGTCGCCACCCGCCGCGTAGGTCTTTAGAATATCGACGCAATCCTTACTGACGAAGGCGTGAAACAGGGCGTTGCGTTCCGGCGTTGAAAATCCGGAACGCCCCGCCATCGCTCCCGTCTGTTTTTTGGCCCACTGTTCTACCGGCGCGTCCTGTATGGTCCATTCGCCGTCTTCGCCCTTCGCAAAGGCTCCGGCATTCAACAGAATGGTCAGTGGATGCAAGGGCCAGTCACTGGATTTCCCGCGCTGCACCAGCCCCGCGAGCAGCGCCGAAAGATTCCGCTTTTTCGGAATCTTGAACTGGTTTTTGAGTGCAGACGAACGCTGGCGGATCACTGGAAGCATCCACGGATATTGCTTGCCCATGTACAACGCCAGATCCCAGGGCCGTGCAAAGGTTTTTTTCAGGTTTTTGCCACGATTCCACAGGGGAATTGCCAGCGCCGCCGGCAACAGGGACCAGAAAATCGGCCACGGACGGAACGGTCCGATGGACAGGTCGCGATTCATTTGTGAATTGATGATCGCAGCAGCATTCCAGGACGTTTTCGCAATGGGGTGATGCAACAGAAACTTCCATAGGATAAAATTATTGTAATTATGGCTGAAAGACGGACTGACTTTTCCCAATATCCAGAAGTCCAGTAGCCGCATGACTTTCCAGTAGGCGAGGATGATGTCCTTGCCGAAAAAGAACAGTGCGGCCAGTCCCCCCAAAATGAGGGCGATGGCCAGCATGAAATCTTCGCTGCTGCCACTATGGCTCTGTGACCCTTCGTTACTGGCGGACATGTTGCGCTCCATAGTGAATATGCCACGCGGCACGATAGACTTTTTTCGCAAACGGCAAACCATATACCGGATTCCGCGACTGATACCACGCGACCCCCAGCCAGAAATGGTGAGACGCATCCAGTTCCTGGCGAAGAATCCATGCGCCCGTGAACACCGACGCGCAGTTGTGCCACTGTACCGTGTGCATGTGCCAGCCCATGCGGTGCAGGCGATTTCGCCAGACGCTGTTGATCTGCATCAGGCCGTGATCCGCCGTGCCATTCGCATCCGCTACCCGCGCGCCTTTCCAGCCGCCTTCCACTTTGGCGATGGCCTGCAAAACGAGGACCGGCTCGTGAAACCAGATCGCAGCGGCGTTTTCGCACAGCGACACGGGAATCATGAGGTCACCGTGTCCTTCGCCGGTAATGGCTTGCAGCCGGCAGGCTTGCAGCCCGCAGGATTGCCGCCGACAGGCCTGCGGCCGGCAGGCGTGTTTTCCGAGAGCAACTGCACCATGCGATGGGCATAGTACCAGTGCGCGCTTACGAAAATGACAGCGCCTACGGTACCGATCGTCGCCAGCACATCGTGAAAAACGAGCATATCCGCGATCAGAAAGCCGAAAACGATCAGACCGATCACCATATTCTGGCGCTCCGTGCGTCTCCAGTAACGCAAGCGCCTTTCCCGGTCCTCCGGCGACAGGCTGCGAATGGGTACCCGTCTCGCCTCGATGCGGGTTTCCTGAATTTTGCGTACCCATGCCGAGGTCAGGGAAAGACCGACGAACGGATTTTTAGGCAGAAAAAAGCGTGCGCGACTGCGTAATGACATTCCAGGTTTCCTCCTTGGCTGAAAAACGTTTTTGTGGTTCCGGTTTCCACAATTCCACAGGCGATGTGAGATAAAAACCCAATTCCAGCGGTGGAACCAGCCAGAAAACCGGAATATCCATGCGTACATCCAGAACGCGGTCTTTTTCCCAGGTCAACCATTGATCCATGCGGACGCGTTTGGGATTGATGCGACGCATCAGCCGTAGGGCCATATCCAGTGACGTGAGCGCGATCAGGGATTCAGGACGTACATATTCCTCAAAGGCGCGGTCCCGGCCATCCTCGAAAAAGCGAAACGTAGTCAGGTGCGGGAAACGGGCTACCAGTCGATAAAAGGTCGCGGCAAAGGCATCGTCCAGCAGTTCTCGGGATGGGCCGGTGACATCGCTATAATGAAAAATGCTCATGATGGGGTAAATTCCTCCGTGGGTACGGAACTGTTCTGCAGTTTCGCCTGAAGCGTCTGTGCCGCCTGCTGGTACGCGGGATGTTTTTCGCTGGGCGTTACCACCGGACGCGCAGGCTGGTATGCCGAACGCGGGACGCCATACGCCTGCATCACCGCGTTCAGGCGCTCCGTATCCATCTGGTGGCCCGTGATGAACTGTCCGGGGGCAATGCCTGCGGCGTTCAGCGCGCGCAACATGCCGTCCAGGTCGTATTCCGGCTTTTCCACCTGGGAACGGGGAATGCCCAGCGTAGATAGGGTATTCAGCGCCTTGTCCTCCAGAATGCGCGAGGACCACTCAGTGCGGATGGAACCCATGCTGATTTCCTGCGGAATCTTCGGCCAGCCTTCGGGATCGCCCCCCATCCGGGATTGCAGGTCCTGTTCCATTTTCTGGATCTGCGTCTCCAGCGTCTGCTTCATGGCTTCCAGGCGGGCAATCTCCTGCACATCCCGCGTGATCTCCGGCGTGAGATCGACCTTGCTCACGATGCGCGGCAATTCCTGGGGAATCTGTTTGTTTTCCACCATGCCGGCCACCGTCTCAGCCTGCTTGCGCGCGGCATCCGCCTGCCCCGGAATTTCCGTCACATCGCGGATCAACACGTTTTGCCGCGCTGCGTCGAAATAGGCGATGTGCATACGGATCGACAGATGTTCGTTCTTGAATTCCTCCTGCAGGATGCTGTCCACCCAGGATTTGCAGGCGTGCATCTGTGCGATGGCGTCCTTGCCGTCCACATGCGGAATGCTGCGCGGCGTCCTCATCAGAATGATCCGCGCACTGCGATCCGGACCGAAAAGCACCAGAGGCGGACTCAGGTCTACCAGGGCGTGATGCGGGAAATTAAAGGCGCGATTGCCGATGACCTGCATCATCGAGCGAAACGGGTCCATGTTCATGGTCTGCATCACCATTTGCGCCATGGCGTTTTCCAGGACCCAACCGCGTATCATGTCGATGGTCGGCTCCGTGGGCAGATGTTGCAACAGCATGCGCCGGGCACCGTTGCCGGGACTTTGCAGAATCTCCTGGATGTTTTCCCGGTTG
>JAKAVW010000054.1:8138-12450 GCA_021827445.1 Pseudomonadota bacterium | reverse complement strand
ATTACTAACGAAAACAAGAGGACATAATGTGCGCACAAATATATGCAGTTCCGTCATGGTACACATCTTTGATGATGATAATATTTCCATATTTTCACCAGGATTATTATTGCCAATCCGTTCGACGCACTCATTAAAAAATTCGTTCGCAACATGATTAGTGACTTGCGCCCGCCATTCATTACTGAATGGTCTTACACGATCAAAAGACACATTCAGTCTTTTACGTGTAGGTGCTTCATTAATCAAGTTATTCTGCGCTGTATACGGTACAGACTGATGAATCATCTGAACTTTATTTTTCCCTAACTTTTTCGCGTGCGCTTTATTTTTGGCTCGCTTAACTAACTTTCTTGTCCGCATGTCATTCATTTATCACCATCCTTCTGACAGCCGTGCGCATGACGCGTCCCGCAGATCCATCCTTTATCGCTGGTGCTCCGGTACCCGCGCCCCTGCACGAAAGAGCCGGGATTGGGGCGCGGCCAGTAACAGGGCTTTTTGAGGCAGTTCCGGTCGCATACATCCACCGTTTCCTTGATCTCTTTATCCTTGATCTTCATGGGTGACTCTGTTCATTCCGATTCCAACCATCTTGCCAAGCCTTTTCGTCTGTAAACATATCTTCCGCAAAAGTGTCAGCTAACTCGTCCTCATTACAACCATATCCATAACCTTGAGTCATGGCATCTTCAAAAAAATTCAACAAGTCCGAACCAAGCATAAATCACTCCTTTGTTGTGCCATTCTGCAACCACACTTCCGTTAGGTCGCATAGCTTTTGGATTTTGCGATCATCACCACTTTCCAGAATCTTCATGACGGCATGAAGAACCTTTGCGTTGCGCACCATAACGCTTTCCATGTGCGTGTCGTTCTCCAGGTCTCCCATACCATCAACCAGGATAAAACCTTCCTTGCTCATTTTTTACTCCTTTGCCGCGCTCTGTTGCGCGGCCCATTGCCAGCCGTCACGCCATGCGTTTTGAAAAGAGCGCCACCCGTTCACGATTTCCTGTAAACGCTGCCAGAGCACTGTAGGGACATGCCGTGATCGGAATTCCATTTTGGAATGCCGCGATACCCCTCTGAAAAGCTCCGGCCAGCGATATTGGTAACGCCTTCAATCGCTTCTGCAAATTCAGGACGAACCCCTTGAACCACCGCAAATACCCAAATAATGGCCGCCCGCCGTACCCGCTCCACGGCCTCGACGAAAAAAGCTACTTCCGTCCGGGTCCGCTCCGCCACTTCCCGCGCCTCGCCCGACTCGTGCAGCGCGTCAAACATGGGACGCGGGCGCTCGGTGACGGCGACCGTCGCCTTTACGGCCACCATCAACATGAACAACATCCAGATTATCCGCATCGCATCCTCCTTTGCTCACACAGAACTTCTCACCGTCCCAATGCGCCTCCCAACCCAATTCATCCGCCATGCGGCGCACCACCCGCGTGATCTCCGTCAACGGCAAATCCGCGCCCACAATTTCAATGTGCATGACTATCTCCAGGCGTTTCCTGCAGGACATTGCGGAAATACACTGGATTGACTGCCAGATGCTGACGCATATAACGATATGCGAGATATATGAAGTCCAGGACTGGCCGCTCCATCGTGGCAATAAAATCTTTCAGCCGCTGCTCCTCTGCACGTTGAATTACTTCCTGTTGATACTGACTTAGCAGGACATCGAATTCAGGGCCATGCTGAAAATGCAATAACACATTCGACATCTGGCTCACTGGAATTTCCTCTTGCAACTGACTTTTCCAATATCGTTCCCGCCATAAGACGTCACGTAAAACATTCCACCGTTTACCGGCTTCTTCCGGAGTAAAGACTTTTTGATTACTCATGCACGTTCTCCTGCAGGACATCCATCACCCCCTGCAACCGCAGGAGTTTCTTTTCGATCACCACCAGCGCATCCAGCAGGTCCAGGGCATAGTCACCCAACAATGGGTGATCCGCCGATACCAGGTTCTGCAAATCCTGATGCAGAAAATGCGCGGATTGCGTGGCTTTCATGACCGTTTCCCGGTCCTTATCCGTGTAGTTCATGGGTGTCATCCTCTCGTCCTGTTTTTCACAAATGCGGCCATGGCATATTCCCTGGCGCTCTGGCATCCACCGTGATGACAAATATCACCCCCTTTTCCCCGTTCACATCCGCAACAACAGATGTCCGGGTCCGCATGGCGATACTTCCACGCGGCAACGATGGTCCAGAACCGGGTGCGTACATCCAATCCCGTTGCAGGTATCCACCGCCGTATCATGATTTACTCCACCGCCCGTACCGGCGATTCCGCAGCCCCCTGCCGGGGTGCAACCCCCTGCGGGGGCGCAACCGGTTCCGACCGCTGCACATATTTCTTCATCACCACTATGCCCATGCGCTCCAGCTCCGCCCCCTGCTCCGGCGATACGCCCTTGGTACGCACCACATCCAGCGCACCTAGAATCTGCGCGAAACTCAGGTTGAAAAACGACTCGCCCGGCAATGCCTTGAAAAAAGTCCGGCGCAACTCACTTTTCGATGAGGGGATGCCCGCCGCCAGCGCCTCTTTCTTCGCCATCAGCTTGCGAATCTGTTCCTCGATCTTTTCCATTTCCGTCATGACCGTTCTCCTCTCTTAAAAATCAAACAACGCGAAGACATCCTGCTTTACAGATTGCGCCAACACGGGTTCCGGCTTCTCCACCGTCTCCATATCGACTTCCGGTTCCGTTTCCGGTTTCGACTGCGGGATCACGTCGCCCTGCGCATGCAACCACCAGTCCGGAATCACGGCATCCAGTTCACACTCCAGGCGGTACCCGTTCTCCACCAGCGCGGCCATCTCTACCTCAAACTCCGCACCGTAACGATTCGACAAGGTCACCATGTTCTGGTCCACCCGTACCACCTGATAGCGGTTTTCCGCCCGTATCATCCACATCGCACACCTCTCAATTTCCTGGTGCCGCAAACTTTTCTGCGCCACAAACCGCTTTTGTAAGAATGTTACTAATGTTTTGTGCTTATATCAAGCAAAAGGCAGCCACACCCCTTCCCTGTCCGTCGTGATGGCTCGACAGGGTGTTTGGGGGTGACCGGATGGGGTGCTAGGTGACTGAGATAAGCGGAATCTGAACTTCTATACCCACGGCCAGAATGTCCAGATCGCTCTGTATGGGTACGGCCACACCCGTAAACACGGGATTCTCTGCGGCCAGAAACTTACGCCTTTGATCTTCCTTGAGAATACCCATGAGATAGGTATCATTGACGCGCATCAGAATGACGTCTCCAGGCATGGGTCGCGGCCGATCCGGATCAAAGGCCACCCAAGCACCATCGGGAATCCTGGGTTCCAGAGACGCCCCCTTGAGTTGATAAAAGAACGATCTCTCACTGCAACTGGTACTGATCATTCGCCACCGGATTCCATATTGGGGATCAACGGCATTGATAATGCGCGCCCGGAGATCACCAAAGTCCGCCGGCAGCGTGGTAAAACAGGGAAGCGGACGTCCTTCGGTCAAAGGACGTATGCCGTGTTCAAAATTGAGCTGATCGTGGGTAATACGGTAGTTGCGATTGATTTTTCTGCCGTTTTCCAACTCTTTCAGGTCGAGTTGATAGAGCTTTGCCACCGCCTCGATGCGATCCTGTCCAGGAGGACTTCCGCCAGGACGTTCCCAATGCGATACGGCCTCCTGTCGAACGCCCAACTGATTGGCTACTTCCGATTGTTTCAAGCCCAATCGCAACCGCGCTTCCTTGAAGGTAGACGCTAAAGGATTGGTGGTGACCGTTTCCGCCTTTTCGCTCTCCCATATCTCCATCACTTCTTTCAGAGGAATCTGATAGGCATTCGCAATGGCTTCCAGATGTGTCTGCGTGGGTAGACGGCTTTTGTTGGATTCCCACTGTCGCACCGACGTTTCCCTTACTTTTATCAAGTTGGCTACTTGGGCCTGTGTCAGTTTCAATGGTTCCCGCGCCTTGCGCAGTAGCTTGGCGAATTCACCCAGTGGAAGTTTGTCGTCCTGATCTGTCATTGAGCCACCTATAATAAAATCTTCCCCTCAGTATATGGGCAGAAGTCCCCTGGAGGCATCCAAAAACGGGAGCGACACGGGCAAAACGGTCGCGCTTGACTTTTCTACACCGCGCTTATATTTTATTATCCATGCGAACATCTCATTATATTAGTCAGTCGATACTGAAAACCGTGGGCGGCGCTCATGTGGTGGCCCGCGCCCTGGGCATCAGTGTAACTGCCATCTATCAGTGGCACGGTATCATGCCCGAAGCCCGCAT
>JAKAVW010000054.1:0-8128 GCA_021827445.1 Pseudomonadota bacterium | reverse complement strand
TTCGGCATCTCCCAAGATGCCGTGCGGGAAAGCAACGCGCGGATGGCCCAGCAGAAAGACGCGCCGCGTCCCGCCATCAGATCCCGGAAAGCCTCTACCATGCGCAAAGGCTTCACCCAGATCTCCACACAAGAACTGCAGGCATTGAAAACCTTGGCGCGCATGTACTTGAAAATCCATCCCGGCATGACGGAGATCGATCAAACGTCTCAAAACTGCGGCACCAGTAGGGAGATGGATGCCAGCGACAAGGCAAGAACCAATCCAGTTTTCGACATAGTCCACGAAAAACGGGTTTGCGGCACCAAGGATAGTTGAGACCCCGAAAATTTTGCGGCACCAAGGATAGTAAGCGAAAGGAGATCTATCATGCTGAGACCAGACGATCCCACTACACTTTCACCCGCCACGCTGAAACGACTGCAAGAGCAGGCCAACACCCCAGGCTGTCACCCCTCCATCTGGGCGGCGGCAGTGCTGGCATCCGTCCCGCCAGCGCCCCGCATCCGGGTCATCGCCCGGCCCGACCCCGGCGGCAACCCCGTCTTTTGGGGGGTGCTTGATGAGGTCGACCCTGGCGACATGCTCATTCTCACCGATGGCATACGCGATTGGCCCGCCCGGGTGACAGCAGCGACCGACACCCTCATCACCGCGCGGGACGCGCACGGCCAATGGCTGTTTTCACGGCGCGGCCCCCGCGCCGGTCACATCGCGGGGCACTAAGATGGCCATCGTTGATATGCGCGGTATCGACCATGCGCGGACCGGCCTGGAACCTCGTCTGCCTTCCCGCACGCCCGAACACTGGTATCACCTCGCCTGCGAAATCGCCAAATCCTTTGGCGCGCGCCTCCACCACGAAGCCCACGGCGGCGCGCGCGCCGATTTCCGCGAGGATTCTCCTTCCCTGGTGATCTGGCAGACCGGCTTCTGGTACGACCATCGTGGCGGCGAGCGCGGCGGTGCCACCAGTCTGATGCAACACCTGCAAGAGGTCCGGGGGCTGGTTCCCGACGCGCGACAAGGCGAGCTCAGCGAGGCTGAGTGGCTGGCGCTCTGCCAAGGCCGCAGTAGCGCACGGTCCCGTTCCACCCTCAGCCCCGCACAGGCCGAATTGCGCTGGTCGCAACTGGATTGGGGCAGCGCATCCCGTGGTCACGTCTCCGGGTGCCGCATGCCCACCGACGCCGACCGCATGGTCTCTCTGGAGCAACAGGCATCCGTCCTCGACTATCTGCGTTCGCGCGGACTGTCCACCCAATGGTGCCGAACAGGCATCATCGGCACCCGACTGCTCCAGGATACCGAGATCGAGCGCAAACAACAGGGCCAGGGCGCAGACTTCCTTTTCGGCATACCGTATTGGCCCTTTGCCCACTTCCTGCCCGGTACCCGCGAACACCCCAACGTCGACCGCATGTGCGGGATGCAGCGGACCTTCCTGGCGCACGCCGTCGATGACTATCATCCGGTCCGCAAGATCGGACGCGCCATGATGGGACCCGCCGGCATGACCCGGATCGACGTGCCCGCCAACCCAGATCCCCAGGGCCGGGGATGGGGGGCCAGCGACACCACCATCCTCCACCTGCTGGCGCAGGGCAAAAAACTGATCTATTACAGCGAGGGTCTGGAATCCGGCGTTTCCGTGGCGCAGCAAACGGGCGGCATCCTGCACGTTTTATGGTCAACAGCAGGCTACAAGAATCTCGCGGAAGCCATCCTCGATCTCGACGCCGACGCCCTGCCGCCAGCCGATCCCGACGAAGTACACGTCCTGCTGGTCGACCGCGACAAAAACCGCGAAGGCGAAAAAGCCGCCGCCTATCTGGGACGTACCCTGGAAGCCATCGGTCGCCGGGTGCTTTATCTCCTGCCCCCGCCACCATCTGCCATAGCAGCCACTTTACAGCCATCGGCAGCTCTGCAGTCGGCCGCCCTGTACCCCAGAGATTCACAGGCAGCAAACGATAACTGCTGGTTCGGCGACTGGAACAACGTGCTCACCGAAGGGCGCATGGATAGCGTGCTCCGACAGGCCATCACGGACGCCGCCGAAAACCTGCGTCACGCCCCGCTCCACACACCAGAAGATATCGCCAACGGCGAAGCTCTACGGTCCATCCCCGTCGTACTGCGCCCCCAGCTCAAAGCTATTCATGAGGTCCGCATCGAGATGGATATGCGCGAGTATCTGCGCAAGCACATGGATGCCTCGGACCTGCAGGGCGTCTGGACCAACGTGGATTCCACCGGGGCCGGCAAGACCCGCATGCTCGCCAGATTGCCCGCGCCCGAAGACAACAAGGACCACATGGTCATCTCCACCCCGCAACGCAGGGATACTAACCGCATCCTTGAAACCAACCGCGATCAGGACGGCACGTACTACCTGCGCAACAGCCGGACCAACTCCATCGCCGACGAAGGCGACATCAAAAATCTGATCCTGGACCGCCTCGATGCCGTCGACGGCAAACCACGATGGACCCGCGATTCGGATTTTATTACCGACGCCGACACCATCCGGCAACAAATCGCGGACAATACGCTTCCCGGCTGCTGGCGCAGCAAACTGCAATCCGGCGTGCAGATGGACCTGACCGGGGCGTTCAGCCAGGAGAACGGCGACATGCACCCCGACATCCTGACTCATCAGCATCACGGCTGCGGCAAGGAATGTGCCCGTTGCCCACACGGCATCGTCGCTCAAACCATGATCCGCGCCCTGCAGAAACCCGATGAAGCCGAAACCATCCTGGAAGAACTGGATGCGCCGGTCAAAAATCTGGGACCGTATCCGGCATTCGGCCAAAATATCGCCGTCGCCAAGGCCATCCTGAGCCAATTTCTGCCCTGCGCATCGCAACTCAACCGGCTTCTCTCGTATCAGGAAAAAGCCGTCTGCACCACCACCGCACTCCTCCAGTACGATAAGCGGCTGTTCTCGCAGTCCACAGAAATCCGCCAGGACGAGATGCCTACCCTCATGGACACACAAGAAATCGGCTGGAAGGTTTTTCAGGAGGCTCGGGCCGCTACCGACTACTGTATCAACAGCATGCGGTTTCAGCTGGCGCAAACGCCCGATACCGCCGAAAACCAGAAATTGCGCAAAACCCTGCAGCAGTCCATCGCATCCACCGAAAAGGTGATGCTGACCTACCGCTTTCTCTACCGGCATTTTCTGGACGTCATGGCCGACGAAAAACCGATGAGCGCGGAAAGTCTGACCGCATGGATCAGCACCAAAAAGGTGCAAAGGAAAATCGTGCAGCCCTTTCTGAAATCCATCCGGGCGCAGAAAATTCAGCACGAAGCGATGTTCGAGCAGCCGTATTTTCCTTCTGCCGATTCGCGCAAAAAAATCGTCCCAACCGTCTTTGCCAAGCACCTGGCTCAGGCGCTGGAACACGGCAGCATTTTTTTCGTCGAGGGCGCGGATGGGAGCATCGCCGACCGCAAAATCGTGCTGCATTTCCCGACGGCATTCGGCGAGGAACTGATCCTCAGCCATGCCGGCGCATCCAAAAAACGCATCGACATCTATACGGCCACCCCGGACATGGTGCTGACCGAGATGAGCAAACAGGTAAATGAAAACTTCGCCGAGGACAATGTACATCTGGTCTGGCGTCCGTTGAATCACACCAAGACCGCCCAAATTCTGAATCCCGCCACCTCGCTCCAAAACGCGCAGCGCATCCTGCTCACCTATTGGGAGCAGGGCCTGAAAGCCGCCATGCTGGTCACCAAAAAAATGGCTCCCGCCCTACAGTCCTGGGCCAAACAATACCGGCCCGGTTACGAAAACCTCATCGGATGGATCGGCAAACACCATATCGGGCATAACGAGTGGGCCACCTGCGACGGGCTGGTGATCTGGTCGCTGGATCTGCCGCCTATCCAGGTGCTGGCCCAGGAATATCTCGCTACGCGCCGCATCTTCGAACGCGATCAATGGGCCGACCTCGATGAGTTCGGCAACCATTGGGAAAGCAGCCGCAAAGACTATGTGGCGTTTTCGCATCTGGGTCTGGAGGCATTGGCGCGGGTGTTCAGTAACGCAGATTTTGACCGCTACGTGCGCTGGCGCGTGACGCAGATCATCACCCAGGCCGATGGCCGTCTGCGCGGCGTCAACAACCCCCTGGGCGAAACACGCAAAAAGTTTTGCGATGTTTATTCCGAGATTCCGCCCATCGACGGGCTGTTCGGCACCTATATCGACGACATCATTCCCGCCGAATTCCAGTCGCCCGAGGCTCTCCACAAACAGGCGGTGGAGCGGTTGGCCAATGTAATGAGCAGCTACCAGATCAATATGCCGGTCCCGCATGAATCACCTGTTCAGGGAGAAATGATGAAAACACGTACCATCCGCATGAGCATCCGCGATCTGCGAAAAACCGCCAAGGCGCACGGCTTGTCGGGGTTCCAATCGGAAAATCTGCGCGAGGCTCTGGAACTGCTCAAGCAATCCCGGCCCGACGTGCTGGACTACAAAATCCGCCCCGGCAGGGCCACCGAGATCATCGTCCGCGCCGATCCTCCCATTTCCGCCCCGGAGCAGCCCACGGACGACCGGGTGATCCAACTGTTGGGCCACCTGATCCGGCAACGCCAGGAGGCCGGCGGCGGCGAAATCCAGTTCAGCGCCCGCGAGCTGTATCGCATTCTGGAACCTCATGCTATCCAGACTCCCGGACTGCTCGACATGCAGGCCGTCTATGACCGGCTGCAACAGGCATTCCCCGACATCGAGGTTGAGGAGCGCGCCACCGATACCCTCGAACCCTGGACCTACATCCGGTTCCGGCCAGACACCCCCGCGCAACTCCTTGTCAATACGGGACATTCAGGTGTTGGCGGGGTGTATAATAATAGTGTACCCCCCCAACACTGCCCCGGTGCTGCGCACGGCGAGTGTTCTGCAGACGGCATTTGTCCTGCTGACGATATCCCGGCCGGCGGCAGCCCTGCAACCCCACCCGCCCAGAAGACGCTGCGCAATAGCGACGTGCTCACCCTGCAAATCCAGGGCACCCGGGTAAAAGCCTTCAGCGGGGTCATCGACGCGCCGGGCGGACTGATAGGCGATCCGGAACCTTCACGGGTGTTCCCGGCCTTCGTGCCCGACGATTTTATCAAGCGTCTCATGCAGCGCGAGGGGCAGTGGCGGCGTGAGGGCGGCGGAGACGCCATCCCGAACTTCGTTCACCGCATCGGCCTGGACTACCGCAAGGAATGGGTGCGCTGGTTCAACGTCCCGGAACACCCGGTCATCGAGACCCTGGCGATCCTCACCCATTACGTGGACAGCTACCTCACCCTGCAGCACCCCGAATGCCTCTCGGTCCTGCCCGCCCTGGACGCCGCCGAAAACGATCTGGCCCACCAGTTGGCCGAAGACCCGCTCCTGCAAGCCTTGCTGGAGAACTGGCGCGCGCATCCCGGCATCCCTCGTCTCGATCTGCGCAAGCCCCTGCATATCACGTCCAGCCTGTTCCGGAGCGTCCAGGCCGAAAACAGGGGTAGCGGCTAAGCCTTGCAGGCGGCAGGGGGTTCGCACCCCGGCAGGGGATGTACCCCGCAGGGGATGCTCCCGGCAGGGGGAAAAAGGTTTGCGGCACCATGGTCAGTGACAGTTTTTTTGGCGGAAGAAGGATAAGGATATGGATTCAGCGAAAATCAGGATGGCCGGATCGTTGCTATGGAAACCCATCGCAGGGGTGATCGCGTTGATCTTTCTGCTCGTTCTGGTTTTTTGGATGTGGGAGAGTCACTCCCCTTCCTTGGTGAGCAACCGGCAGATGACGGCGGTTATCCGGCAGGCCGGACACGGCAAGGTCGAATTCAGGCAAAGCATGGACGTGGACGGCATCCCCGCCGCCCAGGTCCGCTATCCCAACCACTCCCTGCATACCGTATTCTTTTTCGCCCACGATGGGAAAATCCGGGGCATCGTCGTCGGCGGTCATGTCTACACCGACCACGGAACGCCGTGGGTCGTGGCATGGCCGACCCCCCTGCGGGGTGCCAACCCCCTGCGGAGTGCCAAGCCACACGAATACCCGCAACGGAGCGACTCCCATTCGGGAGCAGCCCTGCCGGGAGCAGACTTGTCAGGCGCAGCCTCACCGGGAACATCCCCTGCCGGGAGCAGCCCTGCCGGGGTGCAACCCCCTGCCGGGAGCATCCCTGTTCCGGTGCCCGGCGTGCCAACCAAGACCACAGGTTCCGCAGCGCAGGCACCTAATACCGTGGGGACAATGCCCATTACCACAGAAAAAACCGTTTTGCGCTATGCCGCATTCGCCCACGGTTTCGTGTGGGGACACGATGACCACACCCCCATCGACGCCCTGGTCGACCCCAACTGCCTGTATTGCCATCGCTGGTTCGTGTCGGAAAAAGCCGCCGTGAACGCCGGGAAAATCAGCTTCCGCATCATACCCGTAGCGGCCCTGAAACCGTCCAGCGTTCCCCGCGCCATCGAGATCATGAGCGCGAAAAACCCGCTGCAACTCTGGTTGCAAAACGATAACGGATTCCACGCGAAAACCGAAAGCGGCGGAATTCCGACCACACTGCCCAAAAATAAGGCGGAGCAAAAGGCCGTCGCCGTGAATACCGCCATTTTGTATGCCGTGGACAATCACCACCCCTTCACTCCCACTTTCGTCGATGTCCGGACCGGTCAGGTCTGGATGGGCGCAAATCATGATCAGGAGCTGGCTCATGCCTTTGTTCAGTAGAAAATCGAAATCACAGACGAAAGCTGCGAAACCGGCGGTATCGCCGGAACCGGCACCGGATCGTCTGCCACCCAAACAGCCATCCTTCAACGATCTCGAAGCCGAGTTCATCGGTACCTATCACGCGGGCAAGGCCTTGCGCATGGCCTATGGCCGCGAACTGATCCTGGGCGCGTTCGCCGTGCTGTTCGCCGTGCTTTACTTTGCGTTTCCCCGCACGGAAATCATCAATCACTACTTCGCCACCGAACCCAACGGCGGATTGATGCCGATGGTGTCCTACAACAAGCCCTTCGATACCGAGTCCGCCGTGATCTCATGGACCGAACAGGCCGTGACCGGCATCTTCAGCTTTGACGCGCTGAACTATCGCCGCCGCATGGAATCCGCCCAAAAGGATTTCACCAGCGCCGGTTTTTCCACGTTCCTCGCGCAGTTCAAGAAAAACGGGCTGTATGCCGACATGATGACCCGCAAGCTCATGATCTCCGCCGTACAGAGCGGGACCGCCGTCATTCGCCTCAAGGGACTCAATCCACAGGGCATCTATGCATGGCAGGTGCAGATCCCCATCCATTTCCGCCTCGAAAGCTCCAACGGACTTTCCGACAAAAAGTATCTGGCCACCGTGATCGTGCAGAGAGTGGCCAACTGGAAGAACCCCCGCGCCATCGCCATTTCATCCATCGCTCTGATAAAGGAGTAAAACCATGGGCATCGTCATTACTCAACCCCCTGCGGGGGCGCAACCGCCCGTTGCTACCACGCAGATCATCAACACGGGGGCACCGGCCACCACCACCCTGACCGCCGCGCAGCAATTGGCCGCACAGCAACTGCAGGACCGGCTCAACGGCGTGTCTCCCGTTACTACGCCAGGATCTCAGCCCGCAGGGGCACCCGCCGCAGGGTCGCCGTCCGCAGGACCTTCGTCGTCCGTAGGACCCGCAGAATCGCCGATTCCTGGATTGCCGCCTTTCAAGAGCATCGAGAAGGCTTTGTTGCCGCTGTCCGGCCAGCAGATTCACCAGTTCCGAGGGAAAGTACGAAGAACCCAGGAAGGCGGCAATAAGCCGATCATCCCAAAGAACGGCATTACGCAGGTCATCACCGTCGACCCGAACTCCGGGGAAACTCCGACCATCCACATGGCCGCCGGTTACGCCTGCTCCCTGACCGTGGTGGACGGAGCCGGTCAGCCCTGGCCCATCGTTACCGCCGTCATCGGCAGCGGCACGCGGTTCACCGCGCAGGGTATCGACAAGAACGCGCTGGAACCGACCATCGTCGTTTCGGATCTTCTGCCTCACGCACAAAGCAATCTGCTGCTGACCCTGCAGGGACTGAACACGCCCATCCCCGTGCAA
>JAKAVW010000053.1 GCA_021827445.1 Pseudomonadota bacterium | reverse complement strand
CCCAGCAAAACCGCGTGCTCACTACCCTCTTTGGGTATGGATGCCTCCAGCCTGTGCATGGACACGCGTCATTATCTACTGCGCACCCTGGGTGCCGAAGAGTCAGCCAGCTCGGGGAATAGTGTTTACACCGCACTGGCGATGAGCCTGCGTGACCGGCTCATCGAACGCTGGAAGAATACCCAGAAAAAGGTAGCTGCCGAAAATGGCAAGCGCACCTTTTACCTATCATTGGAGTTTCTGTTGGGGCGGACTATGGGTAATACCCTGCTCAACCTGGGTTTGGAAGACGCTGCGCGCGATACGCTTGCTCAGGAGCACCGTAAGCTGGCGGATATCCTCGAGGTCGAACCTGACGCGGGCCTAGGTAATGGTGGCCTGGGCCGTCTCGCCGCCTGTTTTCTCGACAGTTGCGCCGCTTTGGGTTTGCCGGTCACGGGCTATGGTATTCGCTACGGTTACGGTATGTTCCGTCAAGAGATTCGTGGTGGCGAGCAGTTAGAGGAACCCGATCACTGGTTGAAGAACGGCTATCCCTGGGAACTGAAACGGCCAGAGCGCGTGCGCCGGGTCCATTTTTTTGGGCGTAGCGATACCTATTATGATACCTACGGGAAAATGCGTCAGCGTTGGATCGACACCCACGATGTCCTCGCCGTACCTTACGATATCCCCATCCCCGGCTATCGCAACGAGGTGGTCAACACCCTGCGCCTGTGGCGTGCAGCAGCCACCGATATTTTTGATCTCGGCGAATTCAACGCCGGCGCTTATCCGGAGGCGGTCGCGGCAAAAAATAGCGCAGAACACATCAGTATGGTGCTCTACCCCAACGACAGCAGCGAAAACGGCAAAGAACTGCGCTTGCGCCAACAGTACTTTCTGGCCTCGGCCAGTCTTCAGGATGTGGTCGCAGACTGGGTCGCCGTGCATGGCGAAATTTTCCGCGATTTTGCCCAACACCACTGCTTCCAGCTCAATGATACCCATCCCAGTTGCGCCGTACCGGAACTGATGCGCCTGCTGATGGATGAGCATGGCCTGAACTGGCAGGACGCATGGGACATCACCAGTCACACCATGGCCTATACCAACCACACGTTATTGCCCGAAGCCCTGGAGCGGTGGTCGGTACGCTTGTTTCGGCAGCTTTTGCCACGCCTGCTGGAAATCATCCTGGAAATCAATAGCCGTTTTCTGCAGGAGGTAGCCCGGCGCGCACCGGGCGACACCGGCCTACTGCAACGCTTGTCCATTATCGAAGAAGGTGGCGAGCAGATGGTACGGATGGCGCACCTCGCCGTGGTGGGCAGCTTTTCAGTCAATGGGGTCGCGGCGCTGCACACCGAACTCCTCTGCGATGAGCTCTTTGCCGATTTTCACCATCTCTGGCCAAAAAAGTTTAACAACAAAACCAACGGGGTGACGCCGAGACGCTGGCTGCAGTGGGCCAACCCAGGGCTGCGTGACCTCCTCACCGAGCGCATCGGCCCCGACTGGAAGCACGACCTGGAACGCTTGCGGGACCTGACAGCAGCAGCGGATGATGCGGAGTTCCGCAGGCACTGGGCAGAGGTGCGTCGCGTGAACAAGGAACGGCTGGCGGCGCTCGTGCATCAGCATACCGGCATCACTTTTATCTCCGATGCCTTAGTGGACGTGCAGGTAAAACGCATCCACGAGTACAAACGGCAACTGCTCAACGCCCTGCATGTCATTCATCTCTACGATCGTATCAAGCGTGGCGAAGCTGCCGGAGTGACTCCCCGCAATATCCTGTTTGCCGGCAAGGCGGCGCCCGGCTATTTTATGGCTAAGCGCATCATCAAGTTCATCAACAACATTGCCAATGTCATCAATCACGATCCGGATACCGAGGGCTTGTTGCGCGTGAGCTTTCTACCCGACTACCGGGTCTCTCTCATGGAGAAGATTTGCGCGGCGACAGACCTCTCCGAGCAAATCTCCACGGCGGGCAAGGAGGCCTCAGGAACCGGCAACATGAAGTTCATGATGAATGGGGCACTGACCATTGGCACGCTGGATGGCGCCAATATCGAAATCCGCGACGCGGTAGGTCCCGAACATTTTTTTCTTTTCGGATTGAATGCTCAGGAGGTCAGTCAACTGCGCGGGCACTATAACCCGCAAATCTACCTACAGGCGGACCGTGACCTGCAACGGGTCATGGATCTCATACAGAGCGGCTATTTCAACGCTTTTGAACCGGGTATTTTCGACCCCATCGTCCACGCTGTCACCCATCCCCAGGACCCGTGGATGGTGCTCGCCGACTTTACCAGCTACAAGCTGAAGCAACGGGAAGCGGCGGAACTCTGGCATGATCAGACCGAATGGCAGCGCCTCAGTATCCTCAATACGGCGGCCAGCGGCGTTTTTTCCAGTGACCGGACCATCGCCCAGTACAATACGGACATCTGGCATCTGAAACCTCTGGTCATGACCCCATGACAGGGTTCGTCTGATCTGTTCTAATGCCCTTCACTGACGGGCGGCATTCGCCACACTGAGGGAACTGATGACCCATAAACCACGTCCGGTGTTACTCTTGATCCTCGATGGCTGGGGATATCGCGAGGATCCCGAGGATAACGCCATTGCTCAGGCACGTACGCCGAACTGGGATGGCTGGTGGCAGAGTCATCCCCATGGCCTCATCAATGCGTCCGGTGCCTCTGTAGGACTTCCGGGCGGGCAGATGGGCAACAGCGAAGTCGGGCACATCAATATCGGTGCCGGTCGCGTGGTATATCAGGAGTACGAACGTATTAATCGTACCATCGCCGATGGCAGCTTTTATGCTAACAGCAGCCTCTGTGCGGCGGTGGATGCCGCCAAGGCACAGGGCGGTGCTGTACATATTCTTGGCCTGCTTTCGGCAGGCGGGGTGCACTCCCACGAAGAACACATTCTCGCAGCGCTGCGCCTGGCACGGGGCCGGGGGGCAGAGCGGGTCTATGTGCATGCCTTTCTGGATGGTCGTGACACCCTGCCACGCTGC
The DNA here is from genome assembly GCA_021827445.1 of Pseudomonadota bacterium. Classification (GTDB taxonomy): domain Bacteria; phylum Pseudomonadota; class Gammaproteobacteria; order Acidithiobacillales; family Acidithiobacillaceae; genus Acidithiobacillus. Next base: position 9,431 of record JAKAVW010000053.1, on the reverse strand, counting down.
GCGGCGGCATCGTTGGAAAAGCTGGACGCCGAGATCAGCACCCACGGTGGCGCTCTGGCTTCAGTGATTGGCCGTTTCTATGCCATGGATCGTGACCACCGCTGGGATCGGGTACAGCAGGCCTATGATCTGCTTACCCTCGGCAAAGGTGAACACTATGCCACGGGTGTCGAAGCGCTCGCTGCCGCCTATGCGCGTGGCGAAAGCGACGAATTTGTTGCCGCCTCCCAGATTGGTGCCAGCCCGGCGTGTATCGGCGATCATGATGCGGTGTTATTCATGAACTTTCGCTCTGATCGCGCCCGACAGATCACCCGCCCCTTTGTCGAAGCGGATTTCGATGGTTTCACCCGGCAAGCAACACCCCACCTCGCCGACTTCGTTACCCTCACAGAATACAGTGAGCGCTTTGACGTGCATGTGGCTTACCCCCCCACCCGTCTGAAAAACACTTTTGGCGAATGGGTATCGCAATTCGGCTTGCATCAGTTGCGCATCGCCGAAACCGAAAAATACGCCCACGTCACCTTCTTTTTAAATGGCGGCGACGAAAAGGTGTTTCCGGGTGAGGACCGCGTATTGATTCCGTCCCCCAAGGTCACCACCTACGATCTGCAACCGGAAATGAGCGTGGATGAGTTGACCGACACTCTGGTCACCCGTATCGAAAGTCGCCAGTACGATGCCATCATCTGTAATATTGCCAATCCCGATATGGTCGGCCACAGTGGCAAACTGGCCGCCGCCATTGCTGCGGTCGAAGCGGTAGACCGTAACCTGGGCCGTATTGTCAGCGCTGTGCGCGCTGTAGGTGGCGAAGTGCTGATCACTGCCGATCATGGCAATGTTGAACAAATGCTGGACGTAGAGAGCGGCCAGGCGCACACCTCCCATACTTGCAACCCGGTGCCCCTGCTCTATATTGGGCGTTCCGCTGAGATTCTGGCCGGGGGTGCTCTGGAAGATCTGGCCCCCACCCTGCTCCAGCTCATGGGCTTGCCGGTACCTCCTGAAATGGGCGGGAAAAACCTGGTGCAGACCCTCTGACCTATGCCCCTCCTGTCCCGTCCCCGCGTCGGCGCCCTGTTTGCCTTGATCATTCTCCTCCCGGCAGGAGCGGGCGCGACAACGTTGCAGGAGAAAATACAAAGCAGCCGGCAAAAGCTGGAGCATATCCACGAAAATCTGGGACAAATGCAGGCACACCTCGCGGCGGGGCAGAAAACCCAGGCACAACTGCGTGGAGAGATCAGCGCCATCGATCAACGGGTTGTTGCGGCGCAGGAAAAGCTGGTCGGCATTCAGCAGCAGCAGCACCTGGCAAAATCGCAGATTGCTGACCTGCGGGCAAAAATCAGTGCACTCCGAGCCGAACTGACGCAGCAGAAAAGCATTCTCGCCCAACAGTTGCGTGCCGCCTACGCGCTGGGTGGTGTCACGCCATTGGCCGTCTGGCTACAAACGGAACGTCCGGGAGAACTGGGGCGTATGAGCGTCTTTTATGAGTCCTTGGCTAGGGCGCGCAGTACACTTATTATCAAGACTCAAGACACGGCGCAACAAATACTGAAGACCAAGCACGAGGTGCAAACCCACGAAACCCGTCTCGCCCAATTGGCACGGCAAGTCGGTGCTCAGGAGCATACCCTCCAGCAACAGCGTCAGCATCACGCCGCACTGGAGAGTCAATTGGCAGACCGCATTGCCGCCGACAAGGCGAAGATTTCCGAACTGCAGGCGAACGCCAATATTCTCGATGGATTGGTGAGCCGTCTGGTCGTACAGTTCCGCCGTCAGGAAGAAGCCGCCCGCGCCGAAGCGCAACGCAAGGCCGAAGCCGCAGCAGCGGCCCGTCGTGCAGCGGCAATCGCCGCACGACGGCAGGCCATTGAGCAACATCGTCTGACCCAGGGAAAACAGGCAGAACAGCGCGCGCGGCAGGAGCAGGAAACAGCGCGGGCACAGCAGGTTCAACGTGCGGCAAACGCGCAAAAGCAGCCGCCCACCACCGTAGTTCACCCGCCAATGATAGCGGTTGCACCCGCATTGCCTGCAACCCCCGTCGTCGGCCACGGTAACTACCCGGCGCCGGTAAACGGACCTATCAGTACCCGTTTTGGTGCACCGCGGGTGACTGGCGGACTCAACTGGCAGGGCATTACCTTCCAGGCCGCGGTGGGGACACCAGTTCGCGCCATTGCGCCCGGCATGGTACTTTATGCGGGACCTTTACGGGGCTATGGACAGATTGTCATCGTGCAAATCGGGCACAGCTTATTAGCCATATACGGGCACTTGGGTGCTACCAATGTCCACGTCGGGGAACAGGTCTCTACAGGTCGCCAGGTAGGCAGTGTCGGCAGCGGTGGGGAATTGGGGAATGATGGCCTTTATTTTGAGATGCGTAATGCGGGACACCCTGTTAATCCCTTGGACTATATTCACAACTGAGGAATAACTTGGCTTTTATGAGATGCCCCATGTTGCCGGTCGCATTCCGTTTGCCGCAAATATTCACGGGTTACAGCTATACCCTCGGAGATTTCATCCATGTCCACTCCCCGCTTCCCTAAACCACGCCGCGGTACTTTGCTGGGCCTTGGTGTCGGGCTCGTTCTGGGCGTCAGCATCAGTTTTGCAGTCACCGTTTATGCGGCTAAGGATCAGGATAAAATCCCGCTGGAACAAATCCAGACCTTCAGTCAGGTCTTCGAGATCGTCAAATCCAATTACGTCGATTCCACTTCCGACAAGAAACTAATGGATGGTGCCATAGACGGTATGGTCAGCGCCCTGGATCCTCACTCTGCCTACCTGACACCCAAAGAATTCAAAGAAATGGAAGTGCTCACCAATGGCAAATTTGGCGGGCTGGGCATTGAAGTAACGGGTGATCATGGGGTACTTAAAGTCGTTGCCCCCATCGACGGTACCCCGGCAGCGAAGGCGGGCATCGAGTCAGGCGACCTCATCGTCAAAATTGACGGTAAGGCCCTGCAGGGCGTTGGCCTGCAAAAGACCGTAGATATGATGCGGGGCAAACCAGGTACGCAGGTCACCCTGACCATTTTGCGGCCCCATCAGGCACAGCCCCAGCATTTCACCCTGACCCGCGCCATCATCAAGGTGCAGAGTGTGCGCGCGGCCATGCTTGCACCCGGCATAGGCTACATCCGTATCAGTCAGTTCCAGGAAAACACCGGCAGTGCGACCCGCAAGGCCGTAAAGCATCTGGAGCAAGAAGCCAACGGGCATCTCAAAGGCTTGATCCTCGACCTGCGCAATAATCCGGGTGGGGTGCTCGGGGCAGGGGTCGAGACGGCGGATACCTTCCTGAACAAAGGGCTGATCGTCTACACCAAAGGCCGCACCGCCAATAGCGACATGCGCTTCTCCGCCCATGGACCAGACTACCTCCACGGCGCGCCCATGATTGTGCTTATCAATGGCGGCTCGGCCTCGGCAGCCGAAATTGTCACCGGCGCCCTCAAGGATGATCACCGCGCTCTGATCATGGGCCAGCGCAGCTTTGGTAAGGGGTCGGTACAGACGGTGATGCCGCTGAGCAATGGCGGCGCCCTCAAACTGACAACCGCGCTCTATTACACCCCGGCGGGCTGCTCCATCCAGAGTCAGGGCATTATCCCCAATATCGAGGTGCAGCCAGCCAATGCACAGCTACGCGCCCTGGATGCCAACCTCCTGAAGGAGTCGGAACTGCACGGTGTGCTGAAAGCGCCGGATGAGTGCAGCAAGGTCACCCCCCGATACACTATCGCCCTGCCGACCTCCGCCACTGTCTCCGCCCCCACTGCCACCACCCAGTCCACTAAAGAAGATGAGGCCATGGCCGCCAGCAGTGTCCTGAAACCAGATCTGGCCAAGGATTACCCGCTGCACGAAGCGCTCGCCATCCTGGAAGGCAAGGCCGTCCCGGTACAGGAGAAGGGACATACCGTCGATACCGTGATCCCCCTTCCGAAAGCAGCAGGACAATGATCCGGACCGGAATATTTTGCTTTGTCATGCGCTGGTCATGGATAAATTTCGCACACATACGGTCAAATCCGGGGCGGCTGTCCGAAACAGCAAAGATTGTGTATTTCTTCTTAAGAGGAACAGAGCTCCGGTGACCTCGGTAATTCAGGTACTTATCCCCCTAGCGGATGGCTTCGAGGATATGGAGGTGGTGATCTCCTGCGATATCCTACGACGGGCCGGCTTAGCCGTTGTCCTCGCGGGACTCGACGCAGGATTGGTCACCGGCGGGCACGGGTTGCGCCTGCAACCCGACGCACTGTTAGCCGATGTGGTCAGCATTGATATCGATGTGATCCTACTCCCTGGCGGCACTGGGGGTGTGCAGCGCCTGGCAAAGCATCGACCGCTTATTCAGCTCCTGCAGGAAAGACACCGGCGGGGGCAGATTATTGCTGCCATTTGTGCGGCACCTGGCATGCTGGCCACCCATCATCTGCTCGACGGACGCCAGGTCACCGCCTATCCGGGTACCCTCGACCCGCAGAGCTCGAATTATACCTATCAAGAAAGTGCCGTAGTGATTGATGGCCCCCTGATTACCTCACGGGGGCCTGGCACTGCTATGGATTTTGCTCTTACCCTGGTGGAACTCCTCCTCGGTCCTGAAAAACGTCGGGAAACAGAGGCGCCACTGCAACGTAGTACCTCCTGAGACTTCCCCTTTGTCCGCCACTATGGATAATAGGGCCAGCATCACTTAACCTGAAGGAAAATTTATGAAACTTCGCGCGGTCATTCTTGCTGCCACAGTCAGCGCTTTTGCAGTACCTGCTTTTGCAGCCCCTGTCGCCACCGTCAATGGCATCGCCATCGACAACAGCCAGGTGCAAGCCATCATGTCCATGAGCCCGGCGCTTGCCAAAGAGCCCAATGCCCGCGAGCAAGTGGTGCAGAATCTGGTGAACATGGAAGTACTTTCGCAGTACGCTATCAACCACAAGCTGGACCAGTCCGCTGATGTCAAGCAACGTCTGGCCATAGCCAAGCGCCAGATCCTGGCCGATGCGGCGGTGGATCAGTATGTGCAGGAGCATCCGGTTCCTGAGGCCGACATTCAGAATGCCTATCACAAATTCGTCCAGGCCATGGGCAATAAAGAGTTTGAAGTGCGTCATATTCTGGTGAAGACCAAGGCCGAAGCCAACAAGATTATGGCTGAGCTCAGGGCTGGCAAGAAGTTCTCCGCCCTCGCGGAGAAAGACTCCATTGATAAGGCCAGTGCCGCCCACGGTGGCGAACTGGGCTGGATTGTCCCAGGTATGGTCGTTCCACCCTTCGCTCAGGCCATCGAGACAGCTCCTATCGATAAGCCTGTTGGCCCGGTGCAGACCCAGTTCGGCTATCACGTGATTGAGGTACAGGCGACTCGTGCCCTGACCCCTCCGCCACTGAGCGCCATGAAGGATCGTATCAAGATGCAGTTGCAGCAGCAGGAGGCCGCCAAGTTCGTCTCCGATCTGCGCAGCCAGGCGAAAATCGATATCACCAAGTAAGTTCGGTATCGTTTGAGCAGAAGCGCCGAGGGCTTTCCTTCCGGCGCTTTTTTTTGGTCGCCCGCGACCCCATCTTCAGAGGCGTGGGCTATACAGATTTTGCTGGTGGACCATCTTGCCAGAGCGGAGGGCAGGCGCCACAATGACAGCGGATGTTAAATACTAGGGGTGTAGGTCATGGGTAGAACACAGCATCGTCGCAGCACCATCCTGGAGCGCGAGCCGCAGGTACAGGAACCACGAATGTACCGGGTGCTGCTGGTAAATGATGATTTCACCCCCATGGACTATGTCGTGCATATTCTTGAAGCATATTTTCACAAACCCCATGACGAGGCAGTCGCGGTGATGATGGCGGTACATCAGCAGGGTAAGGGGTTATGTGGGATTTTTCCCTATGATCTGGCGGAAACCAAGGTTGCTCTGGTCACCGCTGATGCCCGGCAACACCAGCATCCACTGCGCTGTATCATGGAAAAGGAGTGAACCATGATCGATAAATCTCTGGAACAGTCCATCAATCAGGCCTTCCAGATGGCCCGCCAGTATGGACATGAATATGCATCCGTGGAACATCTCCTGCTTGCCCTTCTGGATAATCCTGACGGTATGGGTGTGCTCAGCGCTTGCGGTGCCGATCGCACGCATCTGTCTGCGGAACTACAGAAGTTTCTGGAACGCAAAGTACCCGCCATGGGTCCTGCGGGAACGATCAACACCCAACCATCCGTAGGTTTTCAGCGGGTCATTCAGCGCGCCCTCTACCATGTGCAGTCGGCGGGTAAGGAAGCGGTTTCGGGGGCGAATGTCATTGTCGCCATCTTCGCCGAAAGGGAATCCCACGCCGTTTACTTCTTGCAGAAAGAGCATGTGACAAGACTCGATGTGGTCAATTTTCTGGCGCATGGCACGCGCAAGGATGAAGTCATGGATGAGGAAGAAGAGGAAGTCGAAGGCACCACGGAAAAGAAGGGAAACAGTAAGGACCCACTTACCGCCTATGCGCGCAATCTCAATGCCATGGCGCGGGCCGGACGGCTGGACCCGTTGATCGGACGCCAGGAGGAGTTGATCCGGGTCCTGCAGGTGCTGGCGCGGCGTCGAAAAAACAATCCCCTCTTCGTCGGTGAACCGGGGGTCGGGAAAACTGCCATCGTCGAGGGCCTTGCGCGCGCCATTGTCGCCGGCAAGGTGCCGGAGATGCTGGAAGATGCGACCATTTATGCCTTGGATTTGGGGGCTTTGATCGCCGGGTCCCGCTATCGGGGTGACTTTGAAGAACGCCTGAAAGGGGTGCTGAAGGCACTGCGCAAGAAACCCAACAGCATCCTCTTCATTGACGAGATTCATACCCTGATCGGTGCCGGAGCCGCTTCGGGCGGCGCCATGGATGCCTCCAATCTGCTGAAGCCGGCTCTCGCCTCTGGTGAACTGAAGTGTATCGGGGCGACCACCTATCAGGAGTTCCGCCAGTATTTTGAGAAAGATCGCGCACTAACCCGCCGCTTCCAGAAAATTGACGTGCCGGAGCCCTCTCAGGAAGAGTCCGTGCAGATTTTGCGCGGACTGAAGGGGCAATTTGAGCAGCATCATGGCCTGCGTTATACCGACACAGCCCTGCGCGCGGCGGTAGAGCTTTCCGTCAAGCACATCCATGATCGCCATCTGCCCGACAAAGCCATTGATCTCATCGACGAGGTGGGCGCCGCACAAGCGCTTTTGCCTGCATCCCGGCGCAAGAAGAGCATCGGCGTTCACGACATTGAAGAGATGGTCGCCCGGGTAGCCCGTATTCCGGGTAAGAGTGTCTCTACCGATGATCGTCAGGCGCTGAAGAATCTGGAGCGGGATTTGGGATTCGTCATCTACGGTCAGGAAAAGGCTATCCACGAACTCTCCGCAGCTATCAAAATGGCGCGGGCAGGCCTGCGCCACCACGAAAAGCCGGTGGGGAGTTTTCTCTTCTCCGGCCCGACCGGAGTGGGTAAGACCGAGCTCAGCCGACAGTTGTCCAGCCTACTCGGTATTCCGCTGCTACGCTTTGACATGAGTGAATATATGGAACGGCATACGGTGTCGCGGCTTATCGGTGCGCCGCCAGGATATGTCGGGCATGATCAGGCCGGGCAACTGACCGAAGCGGTGAGCCGCAATCCCCATGCGGTACTGTTACTGGATGAAATTGAGAAGGCCCACCCGGACATCTTCAACGTGCTCCTGCAGGTTATGGATCATGGCAAACTGACGGATGCCAGCGGACGCACGGTGGACTTCCGCAACGTGGTGCTCATTATGACCACCAATGCGGGCGCCGAGTCGCGCGGCAAGGCGAATATTGGTTTCATGAACACCCCCCAGAGTGATGGCGGACAGGAAATGGAGACCATCCGCCGGGTCTTTGCGCCGGAATTCCGTAATCGCCTGGATGCCGTCGTGCCCTTCGCACCCCTCTCCCGGGAGACGATACTGCATGTGGTGGACAAGTTCGTCATGGAACTGGACGAGCAGTTGCTGCTAAAGGGCTACAGCCTGGAAATCAGTGCCGAACTCCGGCAGTGGCTGGCGGATAAGGGCTACGATCCACAGATGGGGGCACGGCCGATGACGCGGATGATTCAGGAACATCTGAAGAAACCGCTGGCGGAGCACATCCTCTTTAGCGACCTGCCCAAGGGCACGCGGATTACGGCGCGGCTGGAGGACGGTGAGGTGAAGCTGGAAATACCGGAGCCGGTGCATCAAGACTGACGGACAAGACATCATTACATTTGACAATACTTATGCGCGCGATCTGGAGGGTTTTTACACTCCCTGGCAGGCCGCCGCGGCACCGGCACCCCGACTGCTGTTATTGAACCAGGCGCTGGCGGAGGAACTGGAACTCGACAGTGCCACGCTGGACAGCGAACTGGGTGCCGCCATTTTTTCAGGAAATCAGGTCCCGGAAGGCGCGCGGCCTCTGGCTCAGGCCTATGCCGGTCATCAGTTCGGCCACTTCTCTCCGCAACTGGGTGACGGCCGCGCCCTCCTGCTCGGCGAACTGATCGATCGCCACGGTCGGCGCCGGGATATGCAACTGAAAGGCTCCGGTCGCACGCCCTTTTCGCGGGGCGGCGACGGCAAAGCGGCACTGGGGCCGGTGCTGCGCGAATATGTCATCGGCGAAGCCATGCATGCGCTGGGCATACCCACGACCCGCGCGCTGGCCGCCGTCACGACAGGGGAAATCGTCCATCGGGGAATGGGGCTCCCCGGCGCCATTCTCACCCGCATCGCCGCCAGCCATATTCGCGTCGGTACCTTTCAATTTTTTGCCGCGCGCAACGAAAACGCCCGGGTCAAACAACTGGCCGACTACACCATCGCCCGCCACTACCCCGCCCTGAAAAGTGCGGACAATTCCTATCTGGAGCTGTTTGCGGCGGTATCCGCCGCACAGGCCGTACTCATCGCACGCTGGATGCTGGTCGGTTTCATTCACGGTGTGATGAACACGGACAACATGAGCATCGCCGGCGAGACCATCGATTACGGCCCCTGCGCCTTCATGGATGCCTATGATCCGGAGACGGTTTTCAGCTCCATCGACGCGCAGGGCCGCTATGCCTATGCCCACCAGCCGTTGATCGCACAATGGAACCTCACGCGCTTCGCCGAAACGCTGATTGATCTGGTTCACCCCGACGCCGATGAGGCCGTGCGCCTGCTGACCGAGCAGATCAACGATTTTCCTACGCTCTACACCCGCCACTGGCTCGATGGCATGCGCGCCAAGATGGGCCTAGCCACGGCAGAGGACGGCGATCTCGCGCTGGCGCAAGATCTTCTGTCCGCCATGGAAGGCCAGAATGCCGACTACACACAGGTCTTCCGCGGTTTATCAGCGGCAGCGCGCGG
>JAKAVW010000052.1 GCA_021827445.1 Pseudomonadota bacterium | reverse complement strand
AATTGCCCCAAGCCATTCTCGGCAGGGTTGAGAGACTGGCTGCGGAACTGCAGCAGGCCACCGAGGGTGCCACCGCTGAGGTTATGGCTGATGTTCGCACCATTGCCGGCGTAGGCGACGTCCATGGTCTGCTGGTTGTAAGCGCTGGGCTGGGTTTTGAGGTCGAAGGATTTGCTGCCCGCCACCAGCACCTGACCGTTACTGAGATAGACGTTGATCTGACTGTTGTTCTGATGCAGCACTTGCACGCCCACCTGGCTGTTCAACTGGGTGAGGAGCTGGTCGCGCTGGTCGAGGAGGTCGTTGACGGCACCATTACCCGCGCCCTGTAACATAGAGATCTGTGTATTCAATTGGGCGATCTGCTGGCTGAGACCATTGATCTGGGTGACCGACTGGCCGATTTGCTGGTTGATGCCGGTGCCGATGCTGCTTAATTGCTGACCGAGGGACTGAAAGGTCTGACTGAGGTTCTGGGCATTACTGAGCATACTCTGACGCGCGGGAATATCGCTGGGACTGGCAGCCACCTGCGCCACCCCGGAAAAAAACTGGCTGACCTGTGAACTGACACCGCCGTTATTGAGTATCCCGAGGACCTGCTGCAACGAACTCGAAAGCGTGGCCTGGCCACTCGCGCTGGCAGTCGCCGACCACACCTGCCCTTGCAGGAAAGCACTGTAACTCCGCTGCACCGTCGTGATCTGGGTACCGTTGCCATAGTACTGCCCCCCCACGAAAGTGGGCGTGGTGGTAGACTGCACCACATTTTCCTGGCTATAGCCGGGCGTATTAACGTTGGCAATGTTATTGCCGGTTACTTGCAAAGCGTTTTGTGCGGCCTGCAGTCCCGTAAGCGCTGTATTGACGATTCCGCTGATTCCCGACATCTTACGCACTCCCCAAGGAACGACCCGGACCGGCGTGATCACCATATACGGATACCTTCTGCCCCTGTAGAAGCGCCAGCACCTCCCGCAATGCAGCACTGGCAAGGCGCAAGGCATGATCCAGCTCGCTATATGCTTCCTGCAGACCACACACCGCCTGACTCAGATCCGGAGCGGATGTCGCGTTACCAGCTATTTCCGCACGCAGTTTCGATAAACGCCGGGCCAGAAAATTTCTCCGCTCCGCATCAGGCAAACCTTGTCCCCAGTCGGCGTGCGCCAGCCATGCCTTCTGCTGCTGCAGCAAATGGGTCAACGCCTGCACCGTCTCCAGTTCATCCCGTTCCGGGGTATGCTCGCCCATGCTGTCTTCCTTCTCCCGATAGCAGGAAACACCACTTCTTACGTTATAACGACACAAAAACTGCCGGAGTTTAGCCCCCAGCAGCGTCTTGCGGAAACCCGGCCATCACCTGCTCCATCAATGGGCTACCCGCCACAGCCACCAGCTTGCTGGCATATTGTGGATCGCTGGCATATCCACCCCGCTGCAGGGCCGCTGCGAAAGCCGCAACATTACTCCCCTGCCCCAGTGCTGACTGGTAACGTGGATTATCGAGCAACAAACGGGCGTAATTCTGCACGCTGGCGCGGAAACTGCCATAGGCGCGGAAAGCAGCCGTTTCCACCTGATTCACGCCATCCTCAAATTCGTGAGTCAGACTGCTCACCGATGGACCCTGCCAGCTACCGGCCCCCTTTATACCAAAGAGATTATTTCCCGCCACATGGCTGCCCCAACCGGTTTCCAGCGCGGCCTGAGCAATGATGGTCTTGGGGGCGACACCCAGTTTTCGCGCTGCGGTCTGCACGGCGGGCAGGATGGCGGCGACAAAGGCAGTAGCCTGCTGGACCAGCACCTGCGATGGTTTGGCCCAGAACAGCGATGAGGCTGCGGGAGATTGCAGGGCGGCATTGCGCGCTGGAACAGGCATTCCACCTTCGGCTTCTGCCAGTGCAGGCTTACCATTTTCACCCCAGTGCAAGTGGTAACGACTGGCGATCTCCCTGGCGAGCGTCTGCGCGATACCCATCCCTTGACCCTGACTGACGGTTTGCGCGATCTGCTGGTTGAACATCGACTTAAACATCGGTCCGGCATTTTTTCCGGTCAGGTCGGAGCCAAATGAAGTGGCAGACATCGCCGAGAGCATTTCCTGCATCAGCACCGCCTCAAACTGTTTAGCGACTGCCATTATGGACTGCGGGTTATGCGCCTGCGCATCACTGCGCAGTTGCGCCAGCCCCGAGAAACTCAGGGCATCACCGGCTGCCACGGATGCCGCCTTAGGGTTGACATTCATCACCTGAGTACCGGCGCTGAGACTTATCGGGCCGCTCATACCACTTCCAGTTGCGCATGCAGTGCACCCGCAGCCTTCATGGCCTGTAATATGGCGATCAAGTCGGTAGGCGTCGCACCCACCGCATTCAAGGCACGTACAACCGCCTCCAGACTGACACCCGGCTTAAACATCAGAAGCTTGGCGCCAGCCTGTTTAATGTTCACATTGGCTTGCGGAACCGCTACGGTCTGTCCGGCACCCAGCGGATTCGGCTGACTGACCAGATATTTCTGAGAGATAGTTACCGAGAGGTTACCGTGGGCGACAGCACAAGCGCCCAAGGTCACATTCTGGCCCAACACCACAGTTCCGCTACGCGCATCAATAATCACCCTGGCGAGAGGGGTTTCCGGAGTAACATTCAGATTCTCGATCTCGGAAAGGAAGGTCACCCGTGCCCCCGGGGATGCCGGTGCCTGCACTTCTACTTCTCCGCCGTTCATGGCCTCGGCAATACCATAGCCGAGTTGCTGATTGATGACGTCCGCAATCCGCGCGGCGGTGGTAAAACTCGGGGTATGCAGTTCCAGGGTCATAGGTCCAGCCTGCTCGAATCCATTGGTGACGGTGCGTTCCACATTCGCCCCGTTAGGGATAGTACCAGCAGTCGTCACATTGACCTGGGCCGAGGCACCGTTACTGCTGGCCCCAAAACCACTGACGATCAGATTGCCCTGGGCGACGGCATATGTCTGCCCATCTGCACCCTTTAGTGGCGTCATCAGCAGAGTACCTCCCATCAAACTGCTGGCATTGCCGACTGCCGACACCGTGACATTGATGGTCTGCCCTGGTTGCACAAAAGGCGGCAGATGCGCGGTCACGATCACAGCAGCCACATCCTTGGGCTGTAGATTGGTGGCTACAGTAGCCGGTAGATTGATGCCGAGGCGCTGAAACATGTTGAGCAGGGACTGTGTGGTATAAGGCACCTGAGTAGCCTGATCGCCCGTTCCATTCAACCCCACTACCAGTCCGTAGCCCACCAGTTGGTTGCTGCGCACACCACCGATCGTCACCAGATTGCGCACCGTTTCCGCGTGCGCCTCGGCCAGACACCCGACCGCCAGAATCATGATTATCAAGATCAGCAGGAGTCGTTGCCAACGAAGCATTCCCATAATTCAGACCCTATCCGTCAAAACGGCCACAACGACAGGAAAAAGCGCGCCATCCAAGGCATCCGCGCCGCCGAATAAATGCTACCGTTACCACTATATTCCACCCGAGCATCCGCAATCTGGGTCGAGAGAATGGTATTTTGCGGCGTCACATCCGCAGGCCGCACGATCCCGGCCACACGGATATATTCATGCCCGCCGTTCAGCAACACCTCTTTGGATCCCTCAATCACCAGATTGCCATTCCCCTGTACCCGCACCACGGTGACCTCCAGCGTCGCGGTAAAGGTATTACTCTGGGTGGTGGCGCCAGTGCCACCATATTTCTGCGCACTGTTAGCTCCCATACTGGGGCTGAAGGGGCTGCCCGCCACACTGCCAATGGCAGGGGCGATCCCAAAGAAATTGGTCAGTGCCGCACTCAACGTATCAGAAGTATTGATGGCAGTGTTAGTGTTGTTGGAGGCGCTGGAGTTCTCCTGAATCAGCACCGTGATGAGATCACCGACGCGATTGGCCCGGTTGTCATTGAACAGGGAAACATTGGTCCCCGTCTGCCAGATAGCCCCATTGGCGGGGTGCGCGGCAAGAGATTCCGGCTTCGCCGGGATAGGCAGCGGTGTCAGCGGCTGGAGATCATGGTGCCCCCCTAACGATGCGCAGGCGCTTAGACTGAGTAGCAAGCCGACGGCCATGGCAACACGGACAAAGCCACGCCAAGCATTCGGGAAGAAGCCGTTCATACCACTCAGGATCCTCACTTCACCGCCCCATGTGCGCATCATATGTCCTCAAAGATTCTGAGTAAGATATCCCAGCATAGAATCTGATGTGGATACCGCCTTGCTGTTAATCTCATAGGCGCGCTGGGTAGAAATCATGTTCACCAGTTCTGATACCACATTGACGTTGGAAGATTCCAGATAACCCTGCTGCACGGAACCGAGACCATTCAGGGTCGGCTGGCCGGTCTGGGGCGCACCGGACGAACCCGTCTGCAGGTAAAGGTTGTCACCGAGACTCTGCAGACCCGTGGGATTGATAAAATTGGCGAGTTGGATGGTACCCACCTGCTGTGGTAGCGCCTGACCGGGCAATACCACCGATACCGTACCATCGCTGCCAATCGTAATGGACTGAGAGTTGGGCGGGATGGTGACTGGTGGCTGTAATAGGTAACCATTGGAAGTAACCAGTTGTCCCTGATTATTCATCTGGAAGGTGCCATCCCGGGAATAAGCAATCGTGCCATTGGGCTGCATGATCTGGAAAAAACCCTGCCCGTTGATGCCCACGTCCAGAGAATTACCCGTCTGGGTAAGATTACCCTGGGTCATCAGACGCTCTGTGGAAACCACGCGCACGCCAGTACCCAATTGCAGACCGGAAGGGTACTGTGTTGTCTGGGAAGACTGCGCACCGGGTTGACGCAGGTTTTGGTACAGCAGGTCCTGAAAGACCGCCCGGGATTGTTTGAAACCGGTGGTATTCACATTCGCCAGATTATTGGCGATGACGTCCATCTTGGTTTGCTCGCCTTCCAGGCCGGTAGCGGCCACATACAAGGATCGCATCATCGGACATTCCTCCTGTTTATCATGGCACCACCAGCAGCTGAGTGGCGCTCTGCTGGTCTTGCGAAACGGTCTGCATCAGTTTGGTCTGGATTTCAAACTGACGACTGTCCTGCAGCATCTGAATCATGCTATTCACTGGATTGACATTACTGCCTTCCAGCGCGCCCGGCTCCAGCACCACGTTGCCATTTTCCGGCGCAGATTTGCCGCCGTTGGTCTGAAAAAGGCCATCCGTACCTTTCTGCAAAGTCCGCTGCGGCGGATTCACCAGCTTGATCTGGTTAATGGCCATGATAGCGTCCGGCTGCCCCCCCACCGGTACCCCGGAGATAACCCCATCGGCCCCGATCACTAAGGATTGCATCGGAGGCAAAGAGATGGGCGCGCCATTAACGCCCAACACTGGATGACCCGTCGCCGTCGTCAGAATCCCTTGCCCGCTGATCTGCAGATTACCGTCGCGCGTGTAGGCCTCCTGGCCGCCAGGACCCTGCACCGCAAGCCAGCCCCGACCGTTGACCGCCACATCCAATGGCCGCCCCGTATGCACTACCGGCCCGGACTGAAAATCCACACTCTGACTCACTGTCGCTGTATAAGCACGGGTCGGCAGCCCCTGACCATACACCGGCAAGGCCCTGAACTGCGCCTCGTCGGCGCGGAAACCCGTGGTGTTGGCATTAGCCAGGTTATTGGCCGTTACCGTCTGCCGCTGGAGAATCGCGTTGGCTCCGGTCATGGCGATATAGAGGGTATCCATGGTCCCTTATCCTCACAGGCTCAACAACGTCTGAACCACGGCATTCTGGGTCTTGATGGTCTGGGCGTTAGCCTGATAGGCCTGCTGCGCAACAATCAGATTCACCAGAGACTGAGACAAGTTCACATTGGACTGCTCCACCGCACCCGACTGCAGCACCCCCAGATTGGTGCTGCCTGGCGACCCCGACAGAGGCTGACCGGACACGTAAGTCTGCGCCCAGTAATTATTGCCTAAGTTCTGTAACCCGTTATTATCCGGAAAACGAGTGAGGGTAATCTGGCCCAGCACCTGGGACTGTCCATTGCTGTAACGCGCGAAGATATTACCGCCCGGATCGATAGATAGGCCCGAAAGTTGCCCGACGCCATAGCCATTGCTGTTAGCGGTAATGACCGCGTTGGCAGAATTATAATTCGTACTGCCACTGAAATTGATCGCGAGAGTACTAGGGGCGGCCCCATCTGCCCACTGGAGGCTGACAGTTCCACTACTAGGCGGCTGAACTTGCCCGCTTGAATTGAACTGAAGAGGGGTTGCAAGCGTTCCGCTGGCTACCGTGCCACTGGCCGTTCCCGTCGCGGAGTAACCCACATTCCACACTTGGCCACTGGTGGGATTGGCCGAAGACAACTGATAATAAGTAGTTAACAATTGCGGTGTACCCAGGCTGTCATATACCGTCGTCGTCGTAGAGTAGTTATAAGTACTAGGATTATTGGGATTGATGGCAGTCCCGGTAATCGGCGTATTGATCGAATCCAGATTAAGCCCGAGACTGAGACCCGAGGTAGCCTGCGGCGGCAAGGCGTTCTGACTGACAGTCAGCGGTCCGTTTGCACCGGTCAGCGCACCATTCTGGGCTTGAATGCCAATCAGTTGGCCACCGTTGCCATCCACCACGACCCCGCCCGAACTCAACTGGAGTTGACCGTTACGACTATACACAGTAGAGCCGTTGTAATTGAACTGAAAAAAACCGTTGCCATTGATCGCAACATCCAGAGGATTGCTGGTCGTTTGGATGTTCCCTTGGGTAAATTGCTGGGCCACCGTCTGCACCTGAGTCCCGATACCCACCTGGCCCTGAGCAGGCGCGGCATTAGCCATAGCGGCGGCATAGGCATCGGAGAATTGCGCATTGGAACTTTTGAAACCCACCGTACTGGCATTGGAAATATTATTGCCCAGCACCTGTAGATTGGAATTGGCTGCCTGCAGACCACTTAATGCTATATTGAAAGCACCCATATCACCGGCTCCTTAAATGATATTCTGAATGGCACTGAATGGCACTGAACCTTGCTGACCTTGTAGTTCCAGTGTCGGCCCTGCACCAGCGGTGCCTAAAGTGACACCATTGACAACCCCCGTCATGTAGGGCGTGCTGCTCACATTCTGACCATTAGTGCCACGCGCTTGCACCGAAAACTGATACGTCCCGGCCGGCAAAACGTTGCCGCTGACATCGGCACCATTCCAGCTAAAACTCTGCATCCCCGCTGCCTGCGGTCCCTGAGGCAACACCGCCAGGGTTTGCCCGGCACTGTTCTGCACCAATACATCGACAGCGTTGGCACCACTGCTGAGGTCATAGGCACCGGTTGAAGTACTACCACTCAGAGTCAACTGATTGCCGGAGGTCGTAACCGACTTGCCGATGAGAGATGCCGCCTGCAAACCCTGATTCTGATTGATCTGCCCCATCAATGAACTGAGCGACCCCTGAATGGCCTGCACCCCGTTGGCAACACTGAATTGCGCCAGTTGTGATGACAGCTGCGAATTACTCATGGGGTTGAGCGGGTCCTGATTCGTCAGTTGGGTAACCAGCAGATTATAAAAGGTATTCTCGCTGGCGAGTCCGCTGGCGCCACTGCTCGCACTGCCTGAGGTCGTTGCCGAATTACTCTGCAGAGAGGCGTAGAAAGGATTGATGCTGGATGTCAGTGAATTGACGCTCATAATCAGACTCCTATAAGGTGAGTGTTTTTTGCAGCAGAATTTTGGCCGTATTCATGACATTGACATTGGCCTGGTAGGCGCGGGATGCCGAAATCATATTCACCATTTCCTCCACCGGATTCACATTTGGCATTTTCACATAACCCGCCTTATCAGCGAGCGGATTGCCCGGTTGATATTCCATTTTATAAGGTCCGGGTTTGGCGACCACGCCTGCCACCTGCACGCCACTGACGCCAGCAGGCGCTGCGTTACCGGAGAGGGGCTGAGCGGCAAAAATCACCTCTCGGGCACGGTAAGGCTGACCGTCCGAACTGGTCGCAGAATTAGCATTGGCCAAATTGCTTGCGACCACATTAAGCCGGTAACTCTGTGCAGTAAGCGCCGAGCTGGCGACATCAAGCACTGAAAACATGGACATATCGAAGCGCTCCTTAAATCACGGTGCCGGAGATGACTGAGTTCAGGGTTTTGATCTCACCGGTCAAAAAAGTCAGATCAGCCTGATAGATGACACTATTCTGTAAAAAACTGGCCTGTTCGCGGTTCATATCCACCGAATTGCCGTCCAGACCCACCTGGCTACCGCGCTGATATTGCACAAAGGCAGCCAGGCCAACGCTTGAAGGCGCCCCCGCCAGTTGCCGCACATTATTCGTCTGCATGGCCATCCCGCCCTGATCACCCGCCTGAACCGCTTGTAAGGTTTTGCTGAACGGAATGTCCACCGCCTTATAGTTAGGTGTATCAGCGTTAGCAATATTGGCCGATAGCAGTTGCTGCCGGTAGCCGCTGACCCGCAAGGCATCCGCCAGGGGATTGAATGCCTGATCCAGCAAACCGCCCATAATCAACATCTCCCACCACAAAAATCATAACGCGACAACACAAGCAAAACACATGCCTACAAGGCGGGGCATATTTTGCATTGTTTTACCGAGGATTTTCTATTTTCTTCTTCTGGGTGTATCACGCGCAGGCAGAAAACCGGCAGAGCTGAACCGCAAACCTTTGCGTGCAGCATCCCTGAGCGGCATGATTTTGCCGACAATAACACCACCGGGCATCAATGAACTCCACAGCGTGTCCTGAGTTGTCCCGAACGAGATTATTGATGATCATGATGCGGTGGAGGTTCCACCGTATTTGAATAAATGCTTGCTTCAATCTCGCCAGCGCAAATCGTGGAGGCGGGATGCGCTATTTTTAGAAAGGTTTTGAATCTGCTCTCCCTTCTTGCAGAGATAGAGATGTTCGGCCTTTTTCGTTTGCTCCTTGGTCAGCCGCAGTTGGGCACCGTAAATGTCGTTGCTTAGTCCGCATTCCTCCCGACGGCTAATGGTGATCGTAGTTTCGCAGAGCCCGCAATCAGGGATCTCCATTTCCAACAGCAGCATTTCCCCAATGGCAAAATCGTTGTGATGGGATTTGAAGCTGATCCCTGCCGGGCTGAAATCGATGATATCGCAGATGAAGGTCCTGGCATCCTGTTTTCGAACAATGACGTGTCCGGGCATGGAAAGTCTTTTGTGGACACGGACTTTTCTCTGGAAGAGTTCCGGGGCCGGGGTGTAATGAAAAACACCATCCGCCACATATTCCAGCCGTGCGAGAAAGAAACAGACCACATCATCTTTTTCTGCGAAGACCAGCGCGCGGTCATAATCCGCCACATCAACCTGAAACTTCGGCGTCAGCAAAACTCGCCCTGACTCGGTTCCGCTGAAATGAAAGGGACACCCGTGGTCTTGTGGGTTTTCGGAGAACACGATCATCGGATGTCCTTCCTCAAGGTGACTACCGAGGTCAAAGGGACCTTTGATAACGCTCTGGTCTGCCTGCAGCAGAGCGAAATAATCCGGTAGACTGAATTCTCCGCGAATCGGGAGGATCATGGTCAGGTTGTCAATTTCCTTAGTCAGCGACATGTTGTGTCTCCTTGGGGAGTTTCCCCGGCATTACCAAATCTTGCGTTCAGCACGGCAAATTCTTGGCCCAGCATTCTGAGTTTTGTTCCACCAGTGGCGGAATATGTTCATCATCGGCCTAAACGCAGGTGCCGTGCAATGCCTCTACCAAGGCATTTAGCTTATCTTTTAGTCATATAGTCGTTTTTGGCGGATTGGCGAGCTCGACCACAATCTGGCGAGCATGCCAGTGGTGGCGTAGCGGACCTCATTTTTTGTTCAGCGCCGGCGCCAGCACCATCATCTACGCATAACGAACAGATGCGGGATGTACTCGTCGCGCTGGTTGCGGACCATCTGGGATATGGTAGTTTTTTTGCCGTCGGCAGCAAATTCGTGGGCCGCAATACTCCACGATCCCCACATAGGAAAAAATGGGAGGGTATGGGGGGCACCGAAAACTACGTCGTTCCGCAGGGACAACTATAATGATAGAACCGTCAATATTTGACAGGAGGGATTTTGTCATGGGTAGGCCAGTAAATCTTTTCGAGTCCCTGGTGGAAGATGTTCTGCGACGGTTTACGGATGATGAGGAAGAACTTTGGGATGCTATGGCCATGGCGCTAAATGGTATACAGCCCCATTATTACTGCAGACCAGAAGCCATATCCATGATGAATGCTGCGGAAACGGAGGATTGCCGATTCCAGGCGGAGGAGTCAGCCAAGAGGGCACTGACTTATGTGCGTCATTACCCAAAGCCACAAAAATTGTAGAATCCGCCACATCTGCCCATCGGGCTCATCATGTAGTGCATCGGCCAAGCTAGCGCCTAGCGGCGGTTGCCGATATAATTTCGGCAGTTGGCCCTTTCTTGGAGAATTCATCATGACAGCTACCCCACGGATTGAAGTGGAAACAAATTTCACTTGGGCCGTCCTGGACCTATTGGGCGTGCGCTCGGGAGAAGCAGAGACACTACAATAGCTCGCGGTCTATTCCAACTCCTCAGCCCCAAGGGGTACTAGACAACAGGGACCCATCATGATCACTTCCGCCAAGGCACCGACGACGGTGTATGAAGACGAAAGCCTCAGCGAAACAGGTCCGTGCATGCGTCGGACTAGCTGCTCATGGTCGCCGCCAGCAGTGGCCGCAATGCCTTGAGGGTCCGCGTATTGAGCACGTCTTTCTTCTCCAGCCAGCCGCGCCGCGCCTGCTGTAGGCCAAAATGCAGGTTGTCGAAGTCGTGAATGCTGTGGGCATCGGAATTGACGGCCAGCAGCACCCCTTCTTCCTTGGCCATCCGGGCATGGATGTCGACGAGATCCAAACGCTCGGGCTGAGCGTTGATCTCCAGAAAGCAGCCCCGCTCGCGCGCATGGCGGGTGATGCGGGGCATGTCCACATCCATGGCTTCCCGGCTGCCGATGAGCCGTCCGCTGGGATGGGCGAGGATGGTGAAATGGGGGCTGTCCATGGCCTTGAGGATGCGTGCGGTCTGTTTGCCCCTGGGCAGATCGAACCGGTAGTGCACCGCAGCCACCACCAGGTCCAGGTCACCCAGGATGCCGTCGGGCAAATCCAGGCTGCCGTCTTCCAGGATGTCCACCTCTATGCCCTTGAGGAGCGTGATGCCATCGAGTTCCGTATTAAGGGCGTCAATCTCGTCCAACTGCCGGCGCAAACGCACCGGGTCGAGGCCATGGGCGACGGTCAGGTGGCGGCTGTGCTCGGTGATAGCCAGATATTCCAGACCCGCGGCCTTGGCCGCCGCGGCCATGTCCCGCAAACTATAGTGGCCATCGCTGGCCTTGCTGTGGGCGTGAAGGTCGCCGCGTAAATCGCCCATCGCCACCAGTTTCGGCAAATGTCCGGCGCGGGCGGCCTGGATTTCGCCGCGGTTCTCCCGCAGTTCCGGCTCAATATAGGGCAGGCCGACGGCGGCGTAGACGGATTCCTCCGTATCGCCGGCGATACGTTCTTTCCCGCGAAAAAGCCCATATTCGTTGACCTTCAGACCCATATCCTGACCCATGCGGCGGATGGCGATGTTGTGGGCCTTGGAGCCGGTGAAATAATGCAGGGCGGCACCATAGGCGGATTCGTCCACGGCCCGCAGGTCCACCTGGAGTTTGTTCCGCAGGATTACTGTGGCCCGGGTAGTGCCTTGGGAGAGGACTTCCGCCACATCCTCATAGGCGGTGAAGCGCTCCATCACCGGACTGTCGGCGGTGGCGGTAGCCAGTATATCCAAGTCGCCCACCGTGTCCCTGCCGCGCCGGAAGCTGCCCGCCACCACCACCCGCCGCACGCCGGGCACGTTCTGCAGGTAGTGGACCAGGGCGGCTGCATACGGGGCGGCGATGGCGATAGGGAAACGGGGAACGGCGGCGATCTGGGCCTGAAGGGCTTCCAGGATGCGCGTTTCGGTCTTCTCGCCAAAACCGGGGACACTGCGAATGCGCCCTTCCCTGGCGGCGTGGGTGAGCTGGTCCACGGTTTCCACGTCCAGTTCATGCCAAAGCGCCTTGACCCGCTTAGGTCCAAGGCCCGGCACCTTGAGCAGCTCCGTCAATGCCGGCGGGGTCTGTTTTTCCAGCTTTTCGAGAAAGGAGCAGTGGCCCGTGGTAACGATCTCGATGATTTTTTTAGCCAGGTCGTCGCCGATGCCGGGCAGATCGGTGAGGTCTTCACCGGCCTCTACCATGGTCTTGACGTCGCTGCTCAGGCCTTGTACGAGACGGGCGGCATTGCGGTAGGCTCGTACCCGGAAGGGATTGGCGTCCTCAATCTCCAAAAGGTCGGCGATTTCGTCGAAGATGTGGACAATATCAGGATTGAGAATGGGCATGTTTATGGCTGCTCCGGTTCCTGCC
>JAKAVW010000051.1 GCA_021827445.1 Pseudomonadota bacterium | reverse complement strand
CTGCGATAGCTTGGTGATATTCTGCGTGAAGCCGATACAACGGATCGTCGTCGGGAATTCCCAGGCGATGCATATCGGCATGAATAGGACAGATTGTGGCATTCGCCAGCGTCGCGCAGTCCACCAAGCGTGGATTGTAACAAATCGTTTTTTTCAACGCGCCATGATTAACGAGTTGTGTGGCATAGAGTCCGAGCAGGCTGGCGGGCTGCTGCCGCTGGTGCGAAGGGGCTGGATCGAGAAATGCCTGTAGCTGTAACAGTGGCATGGGCCTGGCGATCGCATAACCCTGGAGGAAATTGGCACCCATGACCGTTACCGCATCCAGGATGTCATCCGTTTCCACGCCCTCCACCACCAGATCCACGCCCATTCCCACGGCGAGGGCCTGGATAGATTCCACAAAGTGGAGATCCTGGGGGTGCTGTTCCAGGGTTCGGATAAAACCCTGATCCAGTTTGATCTCATCGACGGGAAGATCTTTCAGGCGCAAGAGGGAGGAGTAGGCGCTGCCCACATCATCCAGGGCCAGACGCACGCCAAGCGCCCGCAATTCCAGGAGATGTTTCAAGGCGGCGGGCTGTTCCAGAAAGTCGCTTCCTTCGAGAATCTCCAAGGTGATGCGTGACGGATCCGCCTTGCCCGAGGCAACCATTTCCCGCAACCACAAGGTGCTGGATTCCGAGATGGAACTTGGATCTACATTCACGGACACCCACAAGGACCACCCTTGAGCCTCCAAGGTGGGCAGGTCCGTCAATGCCTGATCCAGAACCTTCTTGCTGAGCACAAACAAATCGGCATCTTGTAATTGCGGCAGAAACTCAGCCGGTGACCAGATTTTTCCTTCCGCATCCCGCAAGCGGGACAGCGCCTCTACACCCACCACCTTGCGGGTGCGGCTATCCAGGATCGGTTGATACCAGACCTCCAGAGCTCCGGTATCCAGTAGACATTGCGCCATTGTGCGCTGTGTTTTTCGGGTTTCCTCGCCGAAAAGTACCCAGGAAGACTCCCGGTTGGCCTTGTGGGCCTTACTCTCATATAGCGCCTGATCGGCCAGACGCAGAAGGGCGTCGGGATTATCTCCCTCCGCAAAAGGATAAATGGCCACCCCCATGCTGAGACCGATACTTACCACCTGCCCGTCCTCCAGGGTGATAGGAGCACTGATCGACGCTCCGATCTTGTCGAGGATGACGTCCAGGGGATCCAGATGGTCTAAGTTCTCTACCAGCACGACAAACTCATCGCCGCCCAAACGCGCGATAAAATCGGTTTTACGCAGACTCTGCGGCAAGCGTTGGGCGACGATCCGCAGCACCTGATCTCCGGCGTCATGACCGTAGGTGTCGTTCACCGGCTTAAAACTGTCCAGGTCCAGCATACACAGCGCCAGGAGATTCTCGTTCCGCGTTGCGTGGGCTATGGCGCGATCCATCTCCATATCCAGGGCGCGGCGATTAGGCAAACCCGTCAACAGGTCGGAAAGAGATTGCCTGGATAACTCATCCATGAGGTGATGACGTTCCGTAACCTCCATGGAGGTCCACACGATAACGGGATGTTTCGGATCCGTCAGCAGTCGCTGACCAGAAACGTCCACATAAACAATCTGGCCATCTTTGCGTTTTATCGCGAGATCTTTCAGCGCCCCATAGCCCTGAGCGAGAATCTCCTGGGCGAGTGTGGCCATGCTCGCGCTGCTTTCATGATCCGGATAGCTCTTTCCCACAAAATACCCCACCAGGTCCTCCACAGAAGAAGCTCCATAGATTTCCAGCATGCGGGCGTTTACCCGTTCGATAACCAGATCCGGAAAACGCACAATGCTGATGCCCGCAGCAAGGTTATTCAGCAGCGCATCATTGAAAGCCTGGGTGGCACGCTCCCGGTGGACTGCATCCAGATGATCCAGCCCAAAGCTGAGGTCTTTCGCTATCTCTTCCATAATCCCGCGAACATCGGTATCCACGGCCTTTGCGTCGCCTTTTCCATAGACGGTGAACACGGCCCAAAGGGCTCCGTTCCGCTGGATCGGCAGCACAGAACTGGCATGGAGTCCAAAATGTGCGGCGCGTTCTCGCCAGAGGACCTTGGCATTCTGGGAGAAGTCAGCATCATAGATGGCCTTTTGCTGTCTCCAGACCATCCCGGTAGTTCCTTGTCCTTCCGGAATATCCGCCCGACTGGATATTTTTATATCGTTCAGATAACCGGTTTCTCCTGCCGCAGCCAGCACCTGAAAATCTCCTTGCGCATCAGGCCTGCCAATCCAGGCAAGGGCGCTGCTGGTATACTGCACAGCGAGGTCGCAAACCTCCTGAAGTAGGGAGCCCTCATCATCTGCGCGAGTGATAGCCTGATTGACCTCACCCAGCAGCACGTTAAAATCTGTGAGCTTCCTCTGATGCTCCAGGCTCCGTTGCAAGCCCGCCTCCAGGGCCTTGCGCTCGGTAATATCTCGGGCAGAATCGAACAATACCCATTTTCCCTGTATCTGGATGGATGAACCATTGATTTCCACGTCGATAATGGCCCCATCCTTACGACGATAGCGGGTCTCAAAGCGCAAGGGCTCTGGTGCGGAAAATTGCCGGGCGATTAACTCCTTCAGCGCACCGGCGCTGTTCTCTGCGTCCCACTGGGAAACGTGCATGCCCAACATTTCCGCACGGGAGTAGCCGAGCATGGCGCAGAACCGATAATTAACCTCGATCAGAAAGCCGTTTTCGTCAAGAACGTGAATACCATCACTGGCATTGTTCAATAAGGCTTCATTTTTCTCCGACGATTCCTGAAGGGACTTTTCCAGAGAGACGAGTTCCTGGTGTTGCCGCCGCTGCGTCAGGGCCAGGCCGAGGGTGGCAGCCAACTGGCCGAGCAATCGCTGCAGGGATGGGGTGAAATGCCGGGGCGAGTCACTCTCTATCACCAGTACGGCGGATGGCTCCGTGTCTTCGCACACGAAAATTGGATAGGCCATGACACTCCGAATACGGGACAGCGACGCTTGCAGTTGTTGTACAGCCGTCATCGCGGGAGACTGATGAGGACGGGTGGGACCTTGTGCGGTTTTTTCGCGGAAGGCCCGACTGGGGACCATATCGCCATAAGGGAAATGTGCCGCCTCACGAGAGGGTGTCAGCGCTTCCATGGTCTGTCGAAGTTCCGGTGTATCCGCGCTGGCGGCCACGACCCGCAACCACTCGCTGTTCGCTTCGGGAACGACGACATAGGCGCCGATGGCTTCCGTCTGCTCCACCACGACCTCCACCAGCCGCCGATACATAACCTCGGGATCGTCATGGCGCAGCAAATCCTGCTGGGCCAGTATCGCTGCCATCTGGTATTGACGAAAGCGCAGTATCCGGCGGAGGAGTTGTAGTAACAGCGCCATACCAGCCAGAATGAACAAAGCGGCCAGCAGAATGGACAGTCGCGTCCGTTCCACCCGCCAGAAAGCATGATCCAGTGCCGCCGCCGTCCATTGCACCTGCAAAGCCCAGGGATAACCGGGGACAGGAACCACCACTTGACCAACGGGCCGGGGCAGAAGCGTACCCGGTGCCGCCCAATGGCCCTCTTTCCAGATCGATATAACCCGCCCATGAGGTCGCATGAGGACGATAGATTGCAGGTATGGCGGCGTATGGATCACGCTCAGATGGGAGAGTATGAAGGAACAGCCGACGAACCCCAGCACATGGCCTTCGCTGTTCTGGATGCGCTGCCGCACGGTCAGTACCCAGGCATGTGCCCGATGGGCGTAGAAAGGCTTTCCCATGAAGCGATCTGGATACCCAGGTAGGGGCGTGGAATCATTTCCCGAAGCGACGCGCCTTGTCGACTGCTTCGCGCTCGACCAGACGATTCGCTTGCCGGACGGGTCCTGGACATTGATGGCCATAATGGCCGGATGGGTCTGCTGAAAGGCGACAACAGCAGAAAGAACCTTGGCACTCGGTAACAGATGGCCCGTGCCCTGAGCAAAAAAAGCCTTTCGGAGGAATGCAAGGTCATAGAAACGTGCGTCGATGTTGGCGGCCACCATACCGGCGGTTTGTGTGGCAGTGACTTCCGCCCGGTTATGAAAATCGGCCCGAATGGATTGCTTCAGATCAGCGGCGCGCCACCAGGCAATACCCATAAATAAGAGTGCCAAAGCGATGAAACAAGCCCTGGCGCCCCACAGGATTCTACGGTCACTGCGGGAAAACACTCCGACTTTCTTCTTGGATTTGCTTCCCATGAAACGATCAAGCAATAGACGCCAGGAAGATGATATATGGCGTAGAGAGGGCATGTTGGCAGGATCTCCAGTCTTTTTTCATAAGTATATCAGATCGGAGTCGCCGTCATCAGCCTTCTGAATAACAGCAAATTCGACGTTGGTGACCCTGATTACCGGTTAGACATTAATCGCGCCAATGGAATTGGCGAATATGTTACCGCACGCCGCGACCAGGAATGGGTTATACTGGGCGATACTTGGTGGGTGGGCTGTCGCACATCGCTACACAGGAGCATGATCATGAACCGCTGGATGGCAACCATGACCGGTATACTGCTCATCGGCAGCGTCGCTGCCGGAGCCCAGGCAAATACGGACAGGGCATCGGCCCCTTATCCGCTCACGCATAACAGGACCATCGCTCAGATGCGCGAGCACCTCAACCATGAAGAGATCGCGCAGCACCGGTTGGAAGAAAGGATTGTCACGCTGAAGACCCACCATGACCGGGCAGGCGTCATTCGCGCAGAGCAACAACTGAGATCCAGGACGGCCGATATTGCAGGGCTCAGGTCAGAGCTGCATGATGCTATGACCAATGGTAAAGGATACCAGAGCAAGACGCATTAAAGCCCGGTGACAAAATCACTCCAGATTGACTATATATTCCAAGCACCTGCACAGAGGAAACCATCATGAGCAAAACACAGCAGAGCAATAAAGAAACCAAGAAGCAGCCGGCGATGACGCCCAAAGAGAAAAAACAGGCCAAACAGGCCAAGAAGCATTCCAGCGATATGGGTGTCACCATCGTTCCCCGCTGAAATCAGCGGCGCCCGGCCAAAAAAGTGTGGAGGAGTCCCGTAACAAGAACATGTTGCAGTACACAGAAGTGGAGGGGGAATACGTGATGCTTTAATGTGTCGCCAGGTTATTCCGAGGAGAGCGTCATAGCTACAAAAAAATTAGAGTTCTCATCCTGCGTAAAAAACGCCCTGAACAACGCATCGGATACGGACTTGTTACGCTCGGAGTTGTTCAGCGTTGAACAACTGAAACAACATGCGGTAATGTTGGCTGGTCAGCATGCTATCGATCCATACCCCGGGCCAGATCGCCTGCTACCACGCCTGGCCGACAACGCCGATGTTTTGCGTGCGGCCTATGACGTGGTCACCGCAGGAACCGCGCAGGCTGAGCAGCGGACACTGTCTGGCGAGATCTGGCTTCTCGATAATTTCTACCTCATCGAGCAGCAAATCATTCTGGCACGAAGACATTTGCCTGCCGGCTATGGCAAGCAACTGCCACGCCTGCAATCCGGCAGCTTGGCGGGATTCCCCCGTATCTACGACCTCGCCTCTGAATTGATTGCGCATCAGGATGCCCGCGTCGACGGTGATAACGTCAGCGCCTATATTCAGGCCTACCAGACCGTTACGGCATTAACACTAGGCGAATTATGGGCCTTCCCCATCATGCTGCAATTGGCGTTGCTGGAAAACCTGCGTCGCGCTGGTCTGCACGTTGCTTGTCGGCGGGAGGAACGCAACGCCGCCATGAGCTGGGCGGATCGCATGCTCGCCGCCGCAGAAAAAAAGCCGAAACTGCTGATCCAGCTACTTGCTGAATTTGCGCATGCGGATATGCCCTTGACGGCACCGTTTGTGGAGGAGTTTTACGCCAGATTGCAAGCCTACGGTCCCGCTATGGCGTTCGTGCAAACCTGGGTCGAACATAAATTGCTCGAACAGGGCATAACCGCGACCCAGTTGTCCGAAGTGTCCGCCAGAAGGTCCGCTGCCAACCAGATATCCATGGCAAACAGTATTGGAAGCCTGCGTTTCCTCGCGGCTATGGACTGGCGGGATCATGTCGAAGCGTACAGTGTTGTCGAACAAAGCCTGCGCCAGGACCCTATGGGAATATACGCCGGACAAGATTTCGCAACACGCGATCGTTATCGCCACGCTATTGAAGATATTGCGCGCAGCAGCAGGCGTGATGAGCTGGCCGTGGCGGAGGAGGCGATTGCACTTGCCCAGGCGGCAGCGCAGCAAACGGGCAGTGAAGATCGATCCGCGCATGTCGGCTATTACCTGCTGGATCGGGGTCGGCAGCGACTTGATCGGGCGATGGGCTGTCACTTTGAATGGCGGTCAGCGGCCAGACAAATGGGCGATCATCTCCGCCTTTCCTTGTATATCGGCGCCATACTCCTGTTGACGGTGCTGATCAGTTTAATTTTGCGCTTCCCTCTTGAGGGCCTCAGCCCCACCGACTGGCGTTTCTGGTGGCTAGGCATTGTCGGGGTTGTGAGCATTTCGGCTTTGGCGGTTTCTCTGGTAAATCGCCTGATTACTCTTTTTATGGCGCCCGGCGCCTTGCCGCAGATGGATTTTTCGCAGGGTGTTCCTGATGCGCACCGCTGCATGGTCGTTATCCCGACGCTGCTGAGTTCGCCACAGGAAATTGACGCGTTGCTGGAGGCCCAGGAAATCCGCTACCTCGGAAACCGCGATCCCAATATTTACTTCGCGTTACTGACGGATTTTCGGGATGCGGCAGAGCAGACCAGTCCGGAAGATGCTTTATTAATCGACTATGCACGTGTCGCTATTCAGACCCTCAACGCCCGCTATGCCGATGATCGACCCGGCCTGTTTTATTGGTTTCACCGGCCCAGAGTCTGGAACCCATTTGAACAGGTGTGGATGGGCTACGAACGCAAACGCGGCAAACTGGAACAATTTAATGCGCTGCTGAGAGGGGCGGCGGAGACGGCGACATTCTCAGAGCAGGTCGGCGACCTGTCCATCCTCGGCAGCATCCGTTATGTCATCACCCTCGATACCGACACCCAATTGCCCCGTGACACGGCGCGGGCACTGATCGGTGATATGGCGCATCCACTTAACCAGGCCGTATATGACGCCGACAAGGGCCGTATCGTCGATGGCTACGCGATCATTCAGCCCCGCGTGGCGATCGACCTGACCAGTGCCGGTCAATCGCTATTTACCAAACTCATGGCCGGGGATTCCGGTATCGACCCCTATACGCGCGAGGTGTCCGATGTCTATCAGGATATTTTCAGCGAAGGCTCCTTCATCGGCAAGGGCATCTACGATGTGGATGCCTTCCGCCAGGCGGTTGATGGCCGTTTTCCAGAAAACCTCATCCTCAGTCATGATTTACTGGAAGGCGGGTATGCCCGTGCGGCACTGGCGACCAACGTCGTCCTGATCGAAGAATTGCCTGGCAGTTACACCGCAGAAGCCTCCCGTCGACACCGCTGGATTCGGGGTGACTGGCAGATTGCCGGCTGGCTGTTGCCGTCGGTGCCCGGTGCCCCAACCGCCAACGGTATGCGGGCGCCGCGTCCGGCCAATCCGCTATCCGGCTTGTCGATGTGGAAAATTTTTGACAATCTCCGCCGCAGCCTGGTGTCATCCGCACTGTTGTTGCTGCTGGCAGGAGGCTGGCTCCTGGGTCCGGCCTTCTCCTGGTTATGGACGACATTGGTAACCGGGATCATCCTCGTGCCAGTCCTGCTTTCGCCGCTCATCGACCTCTTCCGCAAGCCTCAAGACCTCGACTGGGCAGCACATCTCTCCTTGACCAAGGCTTCGGCAAGTCGCCCGCTGTTCTCCGCACTGCTGACTGTCGCACTGCTGCCCTATGACGCCGTGATGAGTCTGGATGCCATTCTGCGCTCGGGCATGCGAAGGCTCTTCACCCGTCGGGGATTGTTGCTTTGGCAACTGCCTTCCTACCTCCGCCGTAACGCCTGTCAGACCCCCGGCGATTTTTTCAGGGAGATCTGGAGTGCACCACTGCTCGCCATCCTCCTCGGAATAGCTTTGGTGACTGCCGCCAGCCTGGGGACCAGTTCGCCCTCGGTGTTACTGTTCAGCATGCCCATTTTAGGGTTATGGCTGTTTTCACCGGTTATCGCATGGTGGATCAGCCAGCCGTTGCGGACCGGTGTCACGGGTCTGAATGATACACAGCGACGCTTTCTGCGGCTATCGGCACGACGTACCTGGCGTTTTTTTGATGACTTTGTCGGCCCTGCGGAGCACTGGTTACCCCCCGATAATTTTCAGGAGTATCCAACGACGGTCATTGCCTCGCGGACCTCACCGACCAACATGGGCATGTCGCTGCTGGCCAATCTGGCTGCCTATGATTTTGGTTATATTGCTGCCGGCGAGCTCCTCCAATTGACCGAAAACACCGTGGCAACCATGGAGCAACTGGAACGCTATCACGGCCACTTCTATAACTGGTATGACACGCGCACCCTGCAAATACTGAGTCCGCAATACATCTCAGCGGTGGACAGCGGTAATCTCGGCGGCTGCCTGCTCACCCTCCAGGCGGGGTTGAACGCGCTCAAAGGTCATCCGGTGTTGCCGGACAACGCCTTTGCGGGCCTGCAGGATACGCTGCACCTGTTGGCAGCATGCATCCACGACATCCCCACGTCGGATCTGGCCGAGAAAGTCCATGCATTGCAAGAGGTGCTGTCTGCCACGGCGCTCAACGGGCGTCCCTCATCCCTGGTGGACGCCCATCACCGGCTTGCCGATATTCAACGGATCAGCGGCGATCTCGTGAACGGGCTCCCCGCCGATGCTCCGGCGGATAGCGAATGTGCTTACTGGGCGCGGGCGTTTTATCAACAATGCCGCGCTTTGGCGGCGGATCTGGAAGACCTCGCCCCTGAAGCGCGGCATTTGAACGATGCCCTGACACTGGCCGAATTGGCCCATGACATTGCCACGGGGACGGCAAACACCCGGGCGGCTGCCGCGGAACGGTTGCGGGTGATCAATCGATTGGTGGATCGCTGCCGCGCGTTGGCGGTGATGGATTTTGAATTTCTTTACGACCCTGCGCGCGACCTGCTGGCCATTGGCTATGATGTCGGGGAACGGCGCCGTGATCCCTCCTGCTACGACCTGCTGGCATCAGAAGCACGCCTGGCCAGTTTTCTGCTTATTGCACAAGGACAAGTACCACAGAAACATTGGTTTTCGCTGGGTCGCCTGTTGACGAGCTACGGTGGCGAACTGTGCTTGATTTCGTGGAGCGGCTCGATGTTTGAGTATCTCATGCCGCAATTGATCATGCCGGATTTCCCCAACACGCTGCTCCACCAGACCTGCAAAGCGGCCGTCTCCCGTCAAATAGAATATGGGCGCCAACGCACCGTACCCTGGGGAATATCGGAATCCTGCTTCAACGCCGTGGACATGCATCAAGTCTATCAATACCGGGCATTTGGGGTTCCCGGTCTTGGTTTCAAACGCGGGCTCGGCGATGATTTGGTGATTGCACCCTATGCCAGCGCGCTGGCACTGACCGTGATGCCGTGGGAGGCCTGCCACAACTTGCAGGCCCTTGCGGCGCAGGGGTTTCTCGGCACCTATGGATTTTACGAAGCCATCGATTACACACCATCACGGGTGCCACCGGGCGAGAGTCATGCCATTGTCCGCACCTTTATGGCGCATCATCAGGGCATGAGCCTCCTGGCTTTTGCCCACGTCCTTCTTAACCAACCGATGCAGCGCCGGTTTTTATCTGATCCCGGCATTCAGGCCACCCAGTTATTATTGCAGGAACGTCTGCCCAGACAAGAGGCTACCTTGCATCCCCATGCGGCTGAAGTCAGCGCCGCCGCAAACGTGTCCAGCGCCGAGACCGCCGCGATTATGCGCGTATACACCAATCCGGATACGTCCATGCCAGAAGTCCACCTCCTGTCTAATGGCCACTACCACGTCATGATCAACCACGCCGGCAGCGGCTACAGCCAGCGTGGCGGTCTCGCCGTGAACCGCTGGCGCGAAGATACCGCCACAGACACCTGGGGGACCTTCATCTACCTGCGTGACCGTCATTCCGGACACTTTTGGTCGACGACCCATCAACCCACCCGAAGCAAAGCCGATCACTATGAGGCGATTTTCGTCCAGGCACGGGCGGAATACCGTCGCCGCGATCAAATGATAGAGAGCTATATGGAGGTCGGCGTTGCGCCGGAAGACGATGTGGAGATCCGCCGCGTGACGCTCACCAATGTCTCCTCGCGCATTCGCCAGATAGAGTTAACGAGTTATACCGAGCTTGTCCTCGCGCCGCTGAATGCCGACCTTGCTCACCGCGCATTCAGCAACTTGTTCGTTCAGACCGAAATTCTGGCAGGGCACAATGCGATTCTCTGTACTCGACGGCGCCGCTCACCGGACGAGCAAGTGCCTTGGATGTTTCATCTGTTTGCGGCTCCCGGAGTTACCGCCAGCGCAGCATCTTACGAAACCGATCGCGCACAGTTTATCGGCCGTGGTCGTACCGTCGAACACCCGCGCGTCCTCGATAGTCTACAACAGGCTACATTATCAAATAGCGAGGGTCCCGTATTAGACCCCATTGTGGCCATCCGTCGTACGCTGACGCTTGGCGTAGACGAGTCCGCGACGGTGCAGATCATTTCCGGAATTGCCGACACCCGTGAGGCAGCCATCGCCCTGCTGGAGAAGTATGGTGATCGTCACCTGGTGGAACGGGCTTTTGAAATGGCCTGGTTCCAGAGCCAGGAAGTGCTCCGTCATCTGAGCGCCAGTGAAGCCGATGCCCAAGTGTATGGCCGCCTCGCCAATTCCGTGGTCTACGCCAGCGCCCTGCGCCGGGCCGCACCCAGTGTGATTGCCCGTAATCAGTTAGGGCAATCCGGCCTGTGGCGCTTCGGGATATCGGGCGATTTACCGATTGTGCTGCTGCGCGTCAGTCAATTAAACCGCATCAATCTGGTAAAACAAATGCTGCAGGCCCATGCCTATTGGCGACTGCAAGGACTGGCGGCCGATCTGGTGATCGTCAACGAAGATTTCACCAGCTACCGGGCCACGCTACAAGATCAGATTATGGGCTTGATTCACACAGGTCCGGAAGCACAAGTCATCGACAAACCCGGTGGCGTCTTTTTACGCCGCGCCGAAGAACTTTCCGAAGAGGATCGCGTGCTGTTCCAGACCGTCGCGCGCATTATCCTCACCGACAGCGCCGACTCCCTGCTGGAGCAGGTGGAACGGCGGGTATCCGGGGATCGCTTTCCTGCTCCGCTGAATCCGCGGTCACCCCCCGCCACCGAAATCATACAACCGCTGCTTCCACGTGAACGTATTTTTTTCAACGGATTAGGTGGATTCACGGCCGATGGACGTGAATACGTCATCGGTCTGGAGCCGGGCCAAAGTACGCCCGCCCCTTGGGCCAATGTGATTGCCAGTCCGCACATCGGCACCGTCATCAGCGAAAGCGGCGGCACCTATACCTGGGTCGAAAACGCCCATGAATTCCGTCTGACCACATGGCACAACGATCCGCTGAGTGACAGTAGCGGCGAAGCCCTGTATATCCGCGACGAAGACACAGGAGCATTTTGGTCACCCTCTCCACTGCCCGCCCGCGGTCAGTCCGGATATGTGTGCCGCCACGGATTTGGATACACCGTTTTTGAACATTATGAGTCGGGGATATCTTCAGAAATGACCACCTACGTCGCGATGGACGCGCCGGTGAAATTCGTGGTGGTCAAGCTGCGCAATCATTCCAAGCGCTCGCGACGGCTTTCGCTGACGGGATACTGGGAACTGGTGCTCGGCGAGTGGCGCCATGCCAATATGATGCATATCGTCACCGAAACCGATCTGCACAACGGTGCGCTGTATGCCCACAATGACTATGGCCGCGAGTGCGGGCATCGGGTCGTGTTCGTACAGACCAGTGAACGGGAGCGTACGATCACCGGCAACCGCAGCGAGTTTATCGGTCGTAATGGTACGTTTGCCAAGCCTGCGGCACTGTACCGCAACCGTTTATCGGGTAAAACAGGGGCGGGCCTTGATCCCTGTGCCGCCATACAAACGCCGATTCATCTGGCCGAAGGCACGGAGCGCGAGGTCGTGTTTGTTTTTGGTACCGCAGCCAGCACCGACGAAGCGCAGCGATATACAGACCGTTTCGCCGGTAGAGAGGGTGCGCGGCAAGCTTTGGCAGGGGTACGGGAATACTGGAACCGGACCTTAGGTACGATATATGTGGAAACTCCGGATCCTGCACTGAACGTATTAGCGAACGGCTGGCTGGTCTACCAGACCATCTCCAGCAGACTCTGGGGCCGCAGCGGCTACTACCAGTCGGGCGGGGCCTACGGTTTCCGTGATCAACTGCAAGACAGCATGGCGCTGATCCACACCACACCCTGGCTGGCCCGGGAGCAACTAATTCGTTGTGCAGAGCGCCAATTCCATCAGGGGGATGTCCAGCACTGGTGGCATCCGCCCCACGGCCAAGGG
>JAKAVW010000050.1 GCA_021827445.1 Pseudomonadota bacterium | reverse complement strand
GGCAGGGTTACGCCACTCTGGCCCTGATACTTGCCGCCGCGGTCGGCATAAGACACTTCGCAGACCTCGTCCGACTCCAAAAAGAGCACCTGCGCCACGCCCTCATTCGCATAGATTTTCGCGGGTAAGGGCGTCGTATTGGAGAATTCCAGGGTCACATAGCCTTCCCACTCCGGCTCAAAAGGCGTGACATTGACGATGATGCCGCAGCGGGCATAGGTGGATTTACCCAGACAAATGGTCAGCACATTACGCGGGATACGGAAGTATTCCAGCGTGCGCGCCAGGGCGAAAGAATTCGGCGGGATAATGCAGGTATCCCCGGTAAAATCGACAAAAGAATCTTCGCTGAAATTCTTCGGATCGACAATCACGCTACGGACATTGGTGAAGACTTTGAACTCCCCGGCGCAACGGATATCGTAACCATAGGAAGACAAGCCGTAGGAGATAATGGGGTTTCCCTCGACGTGCCGCACCTGGCGCGGTGAAAAGGGCTCGATCATCCCGTGTTCTTCCGCCATGTGACGGATCCAGCGATCGGATTTGATGCTCATGGCGGAGACTTCCCTGTAAGCGGCTGCGAATCAGCGGTTCTGGACGACGATGTTGGGGAACTTGTGGCTGTGATCGACCGCCTGGATCGCCACCCGTCCGGCCACATGCCGCGCCAGTTCCAGGTAGATTTTGGCGAGCCGGGAATCCGGCTGCGCCACCACCGTCGGCGCGCCGTTATCGGCTTCGTTGCGAATGCTGCGATCCAGTGGTATCGCGCCCAAAAATTCCACCCCATCCTGCTCGGCCATGGCCGCACCGCCGCCGTGTCCGAAAATATCGTCCTCATTACCGCACTTCGGGCAGATATAAAAACTCATGTTTTCAATCACGCCGAGAATGGGAACGCCCACTTTCTCAAACATCTTCAAACCCTTACGGGCATCCAGCAAAGCAATATCCTGCGGCGTCGTGACGATCACCGCACCGGAGACCGGCACCTTCTGCGCCAGGGTGAGCTGGGTATCGCCAGTACCCGGCGGCAGATCCACCACCAGATAATCCAGCTCGCCCCAACGGGTGTCGGAGAGCAACTGCTCCAACGCCTGCATGACCATGGGTCCGCGCCAGACCATGGGCGTTTCGTCATCGATGAGAAAACCAATGGACATCGCCTTGATGCCGTGCCCTTCCATGGGCTCCATTTTCTTGCCGTCTTTGCTGGTTGGCTTGCCGGAAATGCCCAGCATGCGCGGCTGACTGGGTCCGTAGATGTCGGCGTCCAGCATGCCCACTTTGGCGCCTTCTTTGGCCAGCGCCAGCGCCAGATTGACGGCGGTGGTGGATTTGCCGACCCCACCCTTGCCGGAGGCAACGGCAATGATGTTTTTGATGCCCTCCATCAGCTTGACGCCGCGCTGCACCTGATGTGAGAGGATACGGTGCCCGACAGTGACCTGCGCGCTGATGCCATGATCATTCTGGATTTGCCGGGCCACCTCCTCGCTCAAACTGATGGCCACCCCCAGACTGGGGTAAGGCAATTCCAGTTTGATGGCAGCGCCATCAACGCTCTTGAGGACACCCGCAGCCGCCAGATCTTTCCCCAGATAAGGGTCCTGCACCGCGCGCAACGACTGCTCGACCTGTTCCCGCGTCAATCCTGTCATGACCTTCCCCGTTCTCAGCGCGACCCTTCAGAACTGATAATCACCTCGTGACGCTCTATACCACCGCCCTCACCAAAAGCGTCTTTGGGCAATGGATTGGTATGCGCGGTCTTAAAGTCGGCACTTTTCATCCACGCCTCAAAGGCCGCCTGATCAGTCCAGTGCGTTTGCACCACAT
The DNA here is from genome assembly GCA_021827445.1 of Pseudomonadota bacterium. Taxonomy (GTDB): domain Bacteria; phylum Pseudomonadota; class Gammaproteobacteria; order Acidithiobacillales; family Acidithiobacillaceae; genus Acidithiobacillus. Next base: position 10,802 of record JAKAVW010000050.1, on the reverse strand, counting down.
ACAGACCATCATCGTTTACCGGACGCAGGATTTCCATACGCACGAAGCCTGGCTGTTTATCCACCTCGCCCGCCCGGCGCCGGAAGCGCTCTTCAAACTCTGCACGATATTCCGCCTTGACGGGAACCCGGTTAGCTACGACGTATTGCATGATGATGCTCCTCGTATATCAGATGGCGTTCATTGTAGGGCAGACGAATCCTTCAGGCCAAGAACATCCTGCATATCATACAGGCCCGGTGCCCTGCCCCGCAGCCAACTGGCGGCACGCAAGGCGCCCTCCGCAAAATTGAGACGGTTGGCCGCACGATGGGTCAGTTCCAGACGCTCTCCGGTCCCCGCCATCCATACCGTATGTTCACCGACCACGTCCGCACCGCGCAGCGTCGCAAAACCGATACTACCGGCCACCCGGGGGCCGGCAATGCCATTGCGATCCAGACACTGTACCGCATCCAGGGATTGCCCGCGCCCCGTCGCTACCGCGCGCCCCAACGCCAGCGCCGTACCCGATGGAGCATCGACCTTGTGACGATGATGGGCTTCCACAATCTCCACATCATAGCCCTCGCCGAGGGCTGCGGTGATGGCGGGCAAAAAGGCCAGCAACACGTTGACGCCGACACTCATATTCGGTGCCAGCACCAGCGGAATATGCCGGCTGGCGTTTTCCAGTTCCGCGCGCTGGGTCACGGAAAACCCCGTCGTGCCCACCACGACCGGTTTCACCGCCGCCACACAGGCCGCCACATGCGCCAGAGCGGCCTCTACCGGGCCAAATTCAATCAGCACGTCCAGATCCGCCAGGGTGCCCGCGAGCTCCGCAGTAACCGGCAGACCCAAGGCCTGGATGCCGGCCAGACGACCGGCATCCTCCCCCAGATAAGCAGCCCCACTGCGCCCTACGGCTGCCACCAATTGCAGCTCAGGATGAGCGACAATGGCCTGCACCAAAGCCCGCCCCATACGGCCCGCCACCGCCGTAACGCCAACGCGCCACGCTTCCGCCATTAAAGACCCATCCGGTCAAAGAAGTCTTTGGCCTTATTCCACCAGCTTTCCTGCTGGGGATGCTGGGCGTTATCGCCGCCTTCCTGGGCGAACTCCTCCAGCAATTCTTTTTGCCGAGGGGAGAGGTGCACCGGCACCTCCACCTGGATCTGGCAATGCAGATCGCCATTGAGCTTGCTGCGCACCCCCTTGATACCCTTGCCACGCAGGTGGAACACCGCACCCGACTGCGTGCCCGGAGCAATTTGCACTTTAGCGCGACCGGTCAGCGTGGGCACTTCCAGCTCACCACCCATGGCCATGGTCGTAAATTTGACGGGTACCGCACAGTGCAAATCATCACCATCCCGTTCAAAAAGCATATGCGGCAGGACCCGCACCTGGATATACAGGTCTCCCGACGCTGCCCCTCGTTCACCCGCTTCGCCTTCACCACTCAGACGAATACGATCTCCCGTATCCACTCCGGCGGGCACCTTCACCTGCAAATCCCGATTTTTGCGCACCCGGCCATGACCATGACAGTTCGTGCATGGATCCTTGATGGTTTTGCCGCTGCCATTACACTGTGGACAGGGGCGCGTAACGGAGAAGAAGCCCTGCACCATCCGCACCTGTCCGCGTCCCCCGCAGGTCTTACAATCTTCAACGGCACTGCCCGGCTTGGCACCGCTACCATGACACACTTCGCAGGCGGCCGAACTGGGAATCTGAATGGTGACTTCCTTACCGAGCGCGGCTTCTTCCAGCGTCAATTCGAGTTCATAGCGCAGATCAGCACCCCGTCCCGAATCCTGGCCGCGCGAACCACCGCCAAAGGCCTGCTCGAAGAGATCACTAAAGACATCGCCGAAACCAGCACCACCACCGCTGAAGCCCCCAAAGCCAGCGCCCGGCCGACCGCCTCCACCATTTACTCCGGCGTGACCAAAGCGGTCGTAAGCCTGCCGCTTCTGCGGATCGGAGAGCACTTCATAGGCTTCGCTGATTTCCTTGAAGCGATCCTCAGCACTGGCATCATCTGGATTGCGGTCCGGGTGATAGCGCATCGCCAGACGCCGGTAAGATTTCTTGATCTCGCCGTCATCCGCGCTGCGGGTAATTTCTAATATTTCGTAGTAATCCCGTGTAGCCATCTTCTTTCCTGAAGCAGGCAAAGGGACAGGGTAACAGACCCTGCCCCCTCGCAACCGGTGGTGATTTTACTTCTTGTCGACTTCTTCGAACTCGGCATCCACCACATCGTCCGGCTTGGCGTGGCCCTGTGCATCAGCACCGGGTTCTGCCTGCGCCTGACTGGCGGCGGCACTCTGCAACAAAGCCGACATGGCAGCCATCAGGGTAGCTACCGCACCCTTGATGGCTTCCACATCCTCTCCCTTGGCCGCTTCTTCCACCGCCGTGATGGCTCCTGTCACCTTGGTTTTGTCGTGCTCAGGGGCCGTGGCATGTTCCTCCACCGCCTTACGCGCGCCGTGCATGCTGGCGTCGGCCTCGTTGCGTGCTTCAATCAACGCACGCGCCTTCTTGTCATCCGCCGCATGGGCCTCAGCCTCCTGAATCATCCGCTTGATTTCTTCCTCGGACAGACCGGAACCTGCGGTGATTTTGATAGACTGCTCCTTGCCGGTCTGATTGTCCTTGGCCGACACATGGAGAATACCGTTGGCGTCGATATCGAAGGTCACCTCGATCTGGGGCATGCCGCGTGGGGCGTTGGCAATATCGGCCAGATCAAAACGCGCCAGCGACTTGTTATCCCGCGCCAACTCGCGCTCACCCTGCAACACATGCACCGTCACCGCCGACTGATTGTCTTCCGCCGTCGAGAAAATCTGCGACTTGCGGGTCGGGATGGTGGTGTTCTTCTCGATCAGCTTGGTCATCACGCCGCCCAGGGTCTCAATGCCCAGGGACAACGGCGTCACGTCCATCAGCAACACGTCCTTCTTGTCACCGGACAACACTGCGCCCTGAATGGCTGCACCGATAGCCACCGCCTCATCCGGATTCACATCCTTACGCGGATCCTGGCCGAAAAAGGCTTTGACCTTCTCCTGCACTTTGGGCATCCGGCTCTGACCACCCACCAGAATCACATCGGTGATCTGGCTGGTGGCCAGATTGGCGTCCTTCATGGCCACCCGGCACGGCGCCATGCTACGGTCGATAATGTCTTCCACCAGCGATTCCAGCTTAGCGCGGGTCAGCTTCATGTTCAGATGCTTCGGCCCGCTCTGATCCGCCGTGATAAAGGGCAGGTTGACGTCGGTCTGCTGTGCGGAAGACAGCTCGATTTTCGCCTTCTCGGCGGCTTCCTTCAGGCGCTGCATGGCCAGACGATCGCCGCGCAGATCAATACCCGATTCCGCCTTGAAGGAATCGGCCAGGTAATTGATGATCCGGTTATCAAAATCGCCGCCACCGAGAAAAGTGTCGCCATTGGTGGAGAGCACTTCAAACTGATGCTCACCCTCCATCTCGGCAATCTCGATGATGGAGATGTCGAAGGTGCCGCCACCCAGGTCATACACCGAAATTTTGCTGTCACCGGGCTTTTTGTCCTCGCCAAAAGCCAGCGCCGCCGCGGTCGGCTCATTGATAATGCGTTTGACCTCCAGACCGGCGATACGGCCAGCATCTTTGGTCGCCTGACGCTGCGCATCATTGAAGTAGGCGGGCACGGTGATGACCGCTTCGCTGACCTTTTCGCCAAGATAATCTTCGGCCGTCTTCTTCATCTTCTGCAGGATGAAGGCAGAAATCTGCTGCGCGGAATATTTCTTGTCGCGCACTTCCACCCAGGCATCGCCGTTGTCGGCCTTGATGACTTTGTAGGGCACATGCTTGAGGTCCTTCTGCACCTCGGCATCGTCAAATTTGCGGCCGATCAGACGCTTGACCTCATAAACGGTATTTTCCGGATTGGTGACGGCCTGACGCTTGGCCGCTTCACCGACCAGCACTTCACCCTCTTCCGTGATAGCGACGATCGACGGCGTGGTGCGCTTACCTTCGCTGTTCTCAATTACCTTGACCTTATCGCCTTCCATCACGGCGACGCAGGAGTTGGTGGTTCCCAAATCGATTCCTATTACTTTAGCCATTTCATCATCTCCTGAATATGCAAAATCTGTCTGGTGTGCGTTGTGCTATTCCGCCGTTTTAGGTGCTTTGGAAACGGAAACCATAGATGGTCGCAACAAGCGGTCATGCATTAAATACCCTTTCTGGTGCACCGCCAGAATCCGGTTTGCGTCCCCTTCCGTTTCCACCATGGCAATTGCCTGATGCAGGTGTGGGTCAAAACGCCCTTCGCCCACTTCTATGGGGGCGATGCCCGCTTTTCCCAAGGCCTGCGCAAACAGCGTCAACGTATTTTCTAAACCCTGCCGCAATTGCGCGATGCCCTCGGCACCCTCCACCGGACTGGCCAGCGCCAGTTCCAGACTGTCAATCACCGGCAGCAACTCGCGGGCAAAACGATCCACGGCATAATTGCGGGCGTCCTCTATCTGCTTTTCATGGCGCTTGCGCAGATTCTCGGTATCCGCCAAGGCACGCAAATAATCGTTGCGGTAGTCTTCCGCTTTCTCTTCCCAGTTCACCACTTCTGCACTGGCAGATTCTGCTTCAGTGGACGGCGATTCCTGCTGCTCTTCTTCATTCATGTGTGACAACCCCTGAAAGTTTGAGTCCAAGACGATATGGGGAAAGGGTCGGCGTATTTCAAGACCCGGCGGCATCAGGATTGCGATAGAGCACGACCAAGCAATTGCGCTGTGCCATCGACCAGCGGAATAATCTGCTGGTAGGGCATCCGCATCGGTCCGATCACCCCCAGCACCCCGACCACCTCTCCGTCGACACTGTAGGGCGCCGATACCACGCTGCAGTCACTGAGCGGCGCATAGCCCGACTCTTCGCCGATAAAAAGACGCACTTCACTACCGCGCATACTTTCATCCAGCAGGTGCACCAGATCGCGCTTCTGTCGCACCGCGGCCAGGAGCTCGCGCAGGCGTTCACTTCCCGCCAGCTCCGGCAGGTCCAGCCATTGAAACTCGCCCTCGATGAGCATACGCTGCTGGTCTTCCTCCAGCATTTCTTCGCCCAGCTCCATGGCGCTACGCAGAATGCGGTCCATTTCATGACGGGATTGCTGCAGATCCCGCTGCAAATTATGGATGACATCCTGCAGTGGTCGACCGCCATAGGTGGCATTGAAGAAATTGGCTGCCTGCGCCAGCTCTGCCGTACCGAAGGGATGCTCGGTGCGGATCAGACGATTCTCCACATCCCCTTTGTCGGTGACGAAGATGGCCAGCACCTCGCGCTCATGCAGTGCGATAAAGTCCACATGCCGCAAAATCCGGGTTGCCCGCCGCGGCACCCGCACAAACCCCGCCATGTGCGTCAATTCAGAGAGAATACCCGTGGCAGCATGCAGCACCTGTTCCGTATCCGGAGCGCGAAAACCGATACGATGCACCAGCAAGCGGTTGGACTCTGCCGACAGTGGCACCACCCGCAGCAATGCGTCGACAAAAAAACGATAGCCGACATGGGTGGGAATGCGCCCGGCAGAAGTGTGAGGGGAGATCAGGTAGCCCTCGTCCTCCAGATCCGCCATGACATTACGCACGGTAGCAGGACTGATGTTGAGGCCAGCATCACGGGCCAACTGGCGACTGCCGACCGGCACGCCATTGGCGATATGCTGTTCGATGAGGGATTTGAGCAGGTGCCGTGCGCGTTCATCCATGGCCGTCTACAACTCCGGCCAAAATGCGCAAAGCACACAGAGCGGCTCACCCTGTCCAACGGGCAGGGGCAGGGATAGCGACTGCGCGGCGCAGATAAGGGGGAAAAACATGGCGGGAGAAATCATCCTTGGCACTCAACCATCATGAGTGCTAGTAATTTAGCAAAAAATGATGGCGGAGCAAAGGAACGGCCTGACCCTTCCCGAAAATTCAGGGCAAACCACCGGGGGGCAGACCGAAAACGGGTGTTACTTGATCTTGTCTTCCCGGTACATCACATGCTTCCGGACCTTGGGATCGAATTTCTTCATCTCCAGCTTATCGGGCTTGGTCTTCTTGTTCTTGGTGGTGGTGTAAAAATGACCGGTGCCGGCCGTGGAAACGAGCTTGATCTTGTCACGCATGATTCAATCCTCAGATCTTTTCGCCGGCGGCGCGCAGGTCAGCCAGAACGACGTCAATCCCTTTCTTGTCAATGGTACGGATACCCTTGGTGCTTACCCGCATACGCACCCAGCGGTTCTCGCTCTCCACCCAGAATCGGTGGTACTGCAAATTGGGCAGAAAACGGCGGCGGGTCTTGTTGTGGGCGTGGGAAACATTATTCCCCGCCATGGGCTTCTTGCCCGTCACCTTGCATACTCTGGACATCGGTTAATCTCCCTGAAAAAAGGCGCTCTTTATACCATAGATGACCGCGGTCTGCCAGTAGTCGTGGTGGCATTGCCTGCAAGCGTCTTCCCCTGTAATTTATCCGCACCATGAAACGACGCATACTGATCACCAGCGCACTCCCTTATGCCAATGGGTCCATCCACCTCGGGCATCTCGTAGAGTACACCCAAACGGACATCTGGGCCCGCTACCAGCGCCTGCGGGGCCACGACTGCGTCTATGTCTGCGCCGATGATGCCCATGGCACGCCGATCATGCTCCGTGCCCAGAGCGAGGGCATCACGCCAGAAGAACTCATCACCCGCATGCACGGCGATCATCTGCGCGACTTCACCAGCTTCGGTATTCGGTTCGATCTGTATCACAGCACCCACTCGCCGGAAAACTTTGAAATTTCTCAGAGTATCTATCGTGCCCTGCGGGTAGCGGATTACATCAACGTCCGCGAAATCGAACAGGCCTACGATCCCGTCGCGGGCATCTTCCTGCCGGACCGCTTCATTCGCGGCACCTGCCCGCGCTGCGGCGCAGCGGATCAGTATGGCGACAGTTGTGAGGTCTGCGGCGCCACCTACAGCCCCACCGATCTCATCAACCCCGTTTCCGCTGTCTCTGGTGCCGTACCCGAGCGCCGCAACTCGGAGCACTACTTTTTTCAGCTCGGGGATTTCAGCGACTTCCTCCGGCGGTGGATTCACAGTGGTACCCTGCAGGAAGAAGTCGCCCACAAGCTCGATGAATGGTTCAGCATCGGCCTAGCCGACTGGGACATCAGCCGCGACGCGCCCTATTTCGGCATTCCAATCCCCGACGCCCCTGGCAAGTTCTTCTATGTCTGGCTGGACGCCTTGCCCGGCTACATGGCAGCGACTAAACACTGGTGTGCTGCCCACGACCGTAATTTCGCCGATTACTGGGGTCCCGAATCTACCACCGAGATCTACCATTTTATCGGCAAAGACATCATTTATTTTCACGGTCTGTTCTGGCCGGCCATGCTCAAGGGTTCCGGACACCGGCTGCCGACGGGCATATTCGCCCACGGGCACCTGACCGTAAACGGCGCCAAAATGAGCAAGTCGCGCGGCACATCCATTACCGCGGAGCAATATCTCCAGCATCTGAATCCCGAGTTCCTGCGTTACTACATCGCCACCAAGCTCAACAGTCATGTGGAAGATATCGATCTCAATCTCGAAGACTTCCTGCTCAAGGGCAATGGTGACCTGGTCGGCAAGGTGGTCAATCTGGCCTCTCGCGCGGCGGGCTTCATCCACCGCAGTTTTGCGGGCCGACTGGCCGCTTCTCTCGGCAACGATCAGGCTTTTTATGACGGACTGCTGCAGACCCAGGAGGCTATCGGTGAGGCCTACGCCGGGCGGGAGTACGGTAAGGCCATGCGTGACATCATGGTGCTGGCGGACCAGGTCAACGCCTATGTGGATCAGAACGCGCCCTGGGTCCTGGCCAAGGATTCCGCCCAGCGGGAAGCCCTGCATCGGGTCGTTACGGTCACCCTGAACGGCTTCCGGGTGTTGATCACGCTGCTGAGTCCTGTTCTGCCTGAGCTGTCCCGCAAATCGCTGGAGTTCCTGCAATGCGAATTGGACTGGGGGGGGCTGACCAAGCCGCTTCTCGATCACCAGATCCAGCCCTACACCCATCTTTTACAACGTATGGAAAAAACCCAGGTGGACGCCTTGATCCAGACTCCTGCGGAAAGCCCCGCAACAGCACAGGCTACCTCGACAGCCACACCCACAGCGGCTGAGAACAAGGAAGAAAATCCCTTTATCAGTATTGACGACTTCAGCAGGGTGGATTTGCGCATTGCGCGGATTATTGCCGCGGACAGCGTGGAAGGCGCGGACAAGCTACTGCACCTCACCCTGGACATTGGCGAGGGCACCCGCTCGGTATTTGCCGGTATCAAGAGCGCTTACGATCCGGCCAGCCTGGTCGGCAAACTCACCGTCATGGTCGCCAACCTGGCGCCCAGAAAAATGCGTTTCGGCCTGTCCGAGGGCATGGTGCTTGCCGCCAGCGGGCCGGAGGGTGGACCCTTCCTGCTCTCCCCAGATAGCGGAGCGCGGCCGGGCATGCGGGTTAAATAAGGGTCTGCGCGGCCGCCAGCAACTTGCGTTCTTCATAGGTTTCGCGGGCCAGACGCACGTCTTCCAGAAACCACGGGAGTTCTTTCAGCAGCAGCGCCTGCGGGCCATCCACCAGCGCCGTCGCCGGGTCGGGATGGAAGTCCACCAGAAGCATGTTGGCACCGGCCACCACGCCCTGCGCGGTCACATGGAAGACATCCATGATGCCATCCGGCCCCGCATCGCGGCTGCCCACGGAGTGGGACGGATCGATGCAGACGGGCATCCGCGTCAGCCGCTTCACGACCGGCACCTGGGCGAAATCCACGAAGTTGCGGTGCGGATCACCCAGATTCGTCTTCATGCCGCGCAGTCCGAAGACCACCTTGGTATTTCCCTCTGAGGCCAGGTACTCGGCGGCATTGAGGGATTCTTCCAGGGTGATGCCGAAACCGCGCTTGAGCAGCACAGGGAGTTCCTGCTGCCGCCCCACCGCCTTGAGCAACTCGAAGTTCTGGGTATTGCGGGTACCGATCTGCAGCATGACGCCAGTCGGATGGCCGGTCATTTCCAGCGCCTCACGGATTTCCTCCATGTGCGACTCATGGAGGATCTCCATGGCGATGACGCGCATACCATATTTGCCCGCCAGTTCAAAAACCCAGGGCAGACAGGACTTGCCGTGCCCCTGAAAGGCATAGGGGCTGGTGCGCGGCTTGTAGGCGCCCATGCGGGTGCAGACCTGGCCATTTTCCTGCAGGGCACGCAGCATCTGCTCGACGTGCTCCGGGGTATCCACAGCGCAGAGCCCGGCAAACACATTGAGATTATCCTGGCTGAAACGCACCCCGTTGTAATCGAAGCCATGGGTCCGCTGATCGCCGGTGTGGCGGCCGAGCATGCGGTATTCCCGGGACACCCGAATGGCCCGCTCGACACCGGGCAGGGCTTCCATATCTTCTATCCGCAACGGCTTGGTATTACCGATCAGGTAGATTTCACTGAGTACCTGCTCCGCACCCTGTTCCTGATGGACCCGAAAGTGAATACCGGAGAAGCCGCGCAGATGGGTCAGCAGCTGCTGGAAGATCGGCGATTGTTCGCCGAGGTCGGCCTGCAGGATCAAAATCATGAATTGCCCCCTTTCGCGTCTGCCAAAAACTGCGGAGGAGCATAACATGGCGCCGCCCCCGCCTCTACGGAGCCACGCGCATTTTACCGCGCTATGACCCCAACATGCGTTCCGGCCGCACGTACCTATCGAATTCTTCCGCGGAGAGATGGCCGAGATGGAGCACCGCTTCACGCAAGGTACAGCCCTCACGATGGGCATGCTGGGCGGCGGCGGCGGCGCGCTCGTAGCCGATGACCGGCGTCAGGGCCGTGACCAGCATCAGCGACTCCTCCATATTTTGGCGGAGCTGGTCTTCTGCCGGCTGCAAATCGCGCAGACAGTGATCGCTGAAGGAGCGGGCGGCATCGCCCAGCAGCGCAATAGACTGCAGGATATTATAGGCAATCAGCGGCTTGTAAACATTCAGCTCAAAATTACCCTGGGAGGCGGCAAAGGCGATGGCCGCATCATTGCCATAAATCTGCACGCAGACCATGGTCAGGGCCTCGGCCTGAGTGGGGTTCACCTTGCCGGGCATGATGGAGGAGCCGGGTTCGTTTTCCGGGAGATGCAGCTCGCCCAGACCGGCCCGCGGGCCGGAAGCCATCCAGCGGATGTCGTTGGCAATCTTTATCAGGGACATGGCCAGACCACGCAGCGCCGCACTCAATTGCTGCAAAGCTTCATGTCCCGCCAGGGCGGCAAACGCATTGGCCGCCGGGCGGAAAGGCAGACCCAGCTCCGCATGCAAACGCGCACACACGGCGTCGGCAAAATCCGGGTGGCAGTTGAGACCGGTGCCGACGGCTGTCCCGCCCAGCGCCAGGGCATAAAGACCGGGCAGGGTCTGCTCCAGTGCGTGTAGGCCTTGCCGCAGTTGGGCCACATAGCCGGAGAATTCCTGCCCCAGAGTGAGCGGCACCGCATCCATCAGATGGGTGCGCCCGACCTTGATGAGGTGAGCGAAACTCCCCGCCTTACGCCCCAGTTCTCCCTCCAGGTGCGCCAATGCCGGCAAGAGTCCCTGATGCACCGCCAAAGCCGCCGCAATATGCATGGCCGACGGAAAAGCGTCGTTGGAGGACTGCCCCAGATTGACGTGATCGTTGGGGTGTACCGGCGTCTTACCGCCCCGGGGCTGCC
>JAKAVW010000049.1 GCA_021827445.1 Pseudomonadota bacterium | reverse complement strand
TTTTTTCATCTTTTTGGTGTTGTGGGGGGGAGTGAGTGGGGGGGGGGGGGGGTGGCATGGCGGGTGCCGACCAAGCTTACGGGGCCGGGCTGAGTGCGACGACACTGCGCGCGGCAATATCTGCGTTTGGAATCTCGTATCCTGCAAAAAAAGCCGCAACACGCTCAACGATTTTCACAGAAAAGTCGAAAGTCTCTTCTCCAAGAGGTAGGGTGGCCTGTGCATACTCCAATGAGAGTGCCAAGCGGGGTCTACCTAACTTATGGTCTACGGCGCTATCAATCATGGCTCGCAATGAGTCTTCAAACGACCTTTTATTCATCACCTGACATATTGCCTGCTCAATCCGTGAAAGTAATGTTGCACGTTCCTGCCGAAGCAGCTCTGCCAGGATAACAGATTTTCCGGGAAAGTATTTGTATAAGGAACATATACTTACTCCTGATACTTCGGCAACGGTGGTGAGCGCATCGACTCCATCGCGTTCGCTCGATCGTCAGATCCAGACCCCGCAGTGGAGAGTCCGCGAATAATTCGGATAACGTCCCGCGTGGCGGTGCCAGAGTCAGCGCAATGTCCGTGCAGATGATGAGGCGCCCACAAGGGCGGATTACAATCGCGAATGACAAAGAGATACTCCGCGCTGACGCGGATAAACTGGCCGGAACCGAGAGCATAAATCCAAAACGCAACGGGTGGGGGCGGAATCACTCACCCCGTCGCGCTGAGTTGCGGCAGAAGAACGTTCAGCCGGTAATCGGAATGATGTGGTCACCGGCCATGATTGTTTCCAGATATTTTTCCCACTTGGTCAGGGCATCGATCTTTTCGTCGAGATAGGCGTACTTGTCATAGTGTCTTGTCTGAATATCGCCCAGGCATGACTCAGCAGTTATGCCTTCATGTCCTTGCTGATCTTGAGTCGGCCCATCTCGGTTTCCACGGTCCGGCGAATGTCACCCAGCCGGTACGCTCCAGCGCCGATCGCGTGCGCTACACCCGATGCCGTTTCCGGCCATATCGTGCTGCGCCCATCGGTGGAGAAAATACCGGGGGCATCGGTATTCAGGGCCAACAGTTCCTCCATCCATTGCCGGGTCTTGGGGGTCAGTGGTAGCACATGGGCGCGGGGGTGCTGGCGTTTGCCTTTGCCGTCGTACTGCGTGATCGTGTTCCGGTCCATATTTACATCGGCGGCAGTGACGCGGAACAACTGCGCTGGCCGCTGCCCTCCAAGATAGATTTGCAGCAGCATGGCAAGGCGCATGACGGGGTTCGTGAGGGCGTCTATGCCTCTCAGGTAGGTCCGCAACTCCTTAATGGTCAGGACACGCTCGCCGGGCACGGAAAGCTTCTTGTAGGTGTCGATTCCGGCGATAGGGTTTACTTCCGCATGAAACACGCGGAAAGCCTCCCGCCCAGCCTTCTCCGATTTTAGTGCCATACTGTAGGCGGCGTGCAGCGCCGATCTCACCTTGCCCAGCGCATGGCCAAGGCCAGCGGCCTGCATTCGGTCGAAGAGGGGCGTGAAGTCGCCGCCATCTCTCCAGAAGAAACCCTATTTTTCATTGAGCGTCATGGCCTGATGGGGCGTGGTATAGGCTACGTGGACGCGAGTATCTTGGCCTCCACCGTCTTCGTTTGGTCGCCATTCATCTGTCCTATACTTTCAGGACGCTGAGGATCCGACCTCGTCGTCCATAAGGCGAGCATGGGGATGGAGCGTAACCATTGACGGTATTTTCATACTTTGATCATGACGCCGACATCGGTGTCATCGGCCGAGGCAGGACCATGGAAGAGTCCTTCGAGGGCGCAGCAGCGTGGACCTTTACTATTATGGCCGACCCCTCCCAGGTGCGGGCAGCCCGTTCGGTCCGGATCGACTTCGAGGAGGAAGACCTCGAACTGGCCCTGGTCACTTGGCTGAATACCCTGCTGGCCGAGGCGGGGACCCATGGTCTGGTCTTAGGACGTTTTCGGCTCGTCCGCGATAACGGCCATTGGCAGGGAGAGGCCTGGGGCGAGCCCTGGCGGGCGGATCTGGATCGGGGGGGAAGTGAAGGGCGCCACCCTCACCATGCTGCGCGTTGCCCAATGGCCAGAGGGTTTCGAAGCCCGTTGCCTAGTGGATGTTTGAGCCGCCATTGGGCAAACGCCGTTTTTGGATGAGGATTTCCCATGGACATGAGCCAGTTGCGGAAGCTGAATGACTATTGCTGGACAGCGCCTTTGACCCCTGGCGAAGGGCGGGGGGCGGTGCTGCTCTATGGCAGAGAGCTCCTGCTCGTCAGCATGGACGACAAGGTTCTGGAGCAGATTACTAAGGTCGCCAGGCTGCCGGGCCTGGTGGGTGCGGCCATGACCATGCCCGATGCCCACTGGGGCTACGGCTTCCCCATCGGTGGGGTGGCGGCCTTCGACGCGGACCAAGGCGGCATCATCTCGGCGGGCGGGGTGGGCTTTGATATCTCCTGCGGCATACGGACCCTCCGCAGCAACCTCATGCTGCATGAGGTCGACGGCAAACTGGAGGCACTGGCCGACGCCCTTTATCACCGCATTCCCACCGGGGTGGGTGAGGAGGGTGAGCTGAAGCTGTCTACCGCGGAATTGGATGCGGTCCTGCTGGAGGGCGCCGAGTGGGCCGTCCGCCACGCTACGGGGACCCCGAGGACCTGGAATACATTGAAGAACGCGGGCGCATGGGCGGCGCCCTTCCGGAGTCCGTTTCAGACTTGGCCAAGCGGCGCCAACGCGGGGAGATGGGGACTCTGGGATCGGGCAACCATTACCTGGAAGTGCAGGTGGTGGACCGCATCCATGACGTCCAGGCGGCCACCGCCTACGGCTTGCAGGAAGGCCAACTGGTGATCACTATCCACTGTGGCTCCCGGGGACTTGGCCACCAGATCGGCACCGAGTATCTGCTGAGACTGGCCAAGGCCGGGGGCCGGCTTGGCATCACCCTGCCGGAGCGGGAGCTGGCCTGTGCCCCATCCATTCCCTTGAAGGGCAGCAGTACATCGGGGCCATGAACAACGCCATCAACCTTGCTCTGTCCAACCGGGAAATGCTCACCCAGCTCACCCGCGAGGTGTTTGGCCGCATCTTCCCGGACATTCGGCTGGAACTCCTGTACGACGTCTCCCACAACACCTGCAAGGCGGAAAGTCATAAGGTGGACGGCGTCGAGCGCAAGCTCTGGGTTCATCGCAAGGGCGCTACCCGCGCCTTTGGTCCGGGGCACTCGGCCCTGCCGGAGCGCTACCAGGCTGTGGGACAGCCCGTCGTCATCGGCGGCAGCATGGGGACGGGCCCTTACATTTTGGCCGGGATCGCGGAGAGCGAAGAGCGGGCCTTTTCCTCCGCCAGCCACGGCGCCGGCCGGGCCATGAGCCGTCATCAGACCCTCAAGCAGTGGCACGGCCGGGAGATCATCGACGAGTTGGCTGGCCGGGGTATCCTCATCCGCACCCGTTCCATGCGCGGAGCCGCAGAGGAAGCGCCGGGGCGTACAAGGACGTGGACCTGGTCGCCGAGGCCACGGAGAAGGCGGGCTTGGCGCGCAGGGTGGTCTTCCTGCGTCCCAAGGTCTGCATCAAGGGGTGAGAAAAGCCCGCCGGAGCAAAAAACATCTCCGCCAACTGCTGTTTTTGGGGTAATGGATAGAGAGGAAGGTGACACCATGGATAAGTGTAAGAAACATCTCATCGTCGGCAACGACAAGCGCAAGCTGCGTACCCTGCTGGATCACATCACCGCCGGTAGCGGTTGGCCCGTGGCCGGCATCCGAGGCGTCCCCGTGCGCGACGTGGCCCATGGACCTCATACGGGTTACCTGCTGCAGGACCTCGGCAGCGGTGAGGAGGCACTGGCGGCTTCCATGGACTTTTCCGGTCCCCCCATGGTGGAGAAGTTCGGCGTGGACACGGGGGCCATCGATTATATCGTCGGTGCTTGCCGCCGCCAGCTCCTGGAGTCCCGGCTCGTTATTATCGACGAGATTGGCCCCATCGAGCTGTCTTCGGACCTGTTTTACACTTGGGTGGTGGAGGTCTTGGAGGGTCTCAGTCCGGTAGTGGCCATCGTGGACCGGCCCTACCTATCCACATACGCCCGTTTCGGGCGGGTGCACGAAGTACGGGACGACGCCGATCTGGAAGCCGTGCAGGACGCCATCCTCATCGCCATGCAGCCATAGGCTATGCCCGTCCACAACGCCGCCCCATATGCAGCCGCCTGATTCGTCACCTGCAGGGCGTACCCGGCGTGAAGGGGTTGCGGCCACCGCTGGCGGCGACCATGAGCAGCTAGGCCGCGGCGTGCGGAAGCCGGTTTCACCGCCTTACCACATCGGCTGCTCCGGCTGGCATTACGCCCATTGGGTCGGGGCGTTTTATCCGGCTGACCTGCCTTCGACACGCTGGCTGGCCTTTTACGCCGGGCGCTTCCATACGGTGGAGATCAACAACAGCTTCTATCGATTGCCCAGCGAGAAGTGCCTGCGCGCCTGGCATGACGGCACGCCCGCAGGCTTCCTCTTCGCCCTCAAGGCCAGCCGCTTCATCACCCACATGAAAAAACTCAAGGATTCCGAGGCGTCACTAGCCCGGCTCCTGGGGCGCGTGGAAAGCCTGGGGGAGAAACTGGGACCCGTCCTCTTCCAACTGCCACCCCACTGGAGACGGAATGCTGAGCGCCTGGAGGGATTTTTACGGGTGCTGCCCTCCGGACACCGCTACGCCTTCGAGATACGCGACCCAAGCTGGCATCATCCAGAGATCTACGCGCTACTCAAGGCCTATAACGCCGCCTTTTGCATCTTCGACATCGTGGGTTTTCAATCTCCCATCCAACTGACGACCGATTTCGCCTATATCCGGCTGCACGGCCCCAGCCTCGCCGCCTATGCCGGCTGCTACACGATTGAGGCCCTTAGGGCTTGGGCGGCGCGCATCCGGACTTGGGATCTGCACACCGTTTATGTCTACTTCGACAATGACCAGGCCGCCTACGCCACCCACAATGCTTTGGAGCTCATGGGAATACTCGGACTATCGAGTCCTTGAATTCGGGACGGGTTATTATTCCGTCCGCCATTGTCTGGGACGAATGGCCGGCTTTTTCCCGACCCTATGGGCGCTGCCCTTTTCCTCGTGGACCCGGACGGCGGGTTTTCTCTTCTTGAGGTTTTTCGATATGCTCAACCCATGGCCCATATCTAGGCTTGACCGGCGTATTTGCACGGAGGACCGGGTATCATGTTGGATGACCTCACGGCAACGTTGTCGGCGATATTGATTCTGCGGACCCTGCTCTTAGAAACCGAGTCTCAGGCCGGTTAGGGCGATGGGGGAACGGCGTTTTTTCTTTGCCGCCTGGCCGCCGACTGACGTGCTTTCCGCCTTGCGCCTGCGTCTGGCTCAGTTCCGCCAACGGGACTGGCCGCCGGCCGGTCGTTGCGAACTCCCCCAGCGCTGGCATCTTACCCTTTTTTATTTGGGGGCATCCGACCCTACCCGCTTGCAAAGACGTCTGGATGATTTATGGCCGGGGCCGTTCCCGATCATCCTCGGCTTCGATAGAATAGGGGCATTCAAGGGCGGCCGGGTGCTATGGATCGGTGGCCAGGAGGCACCGTCGGCATTGACGCAATGGCGGCGGGGGTGGTTGGCGGAAGATGGCGTCGAGGCAAGTCCGTTTCTGCCCCATGTCACCCTGCTGCGGTCACCTCGTCCTTGGTCCTGGGAGGAAAAGTCCATCGAGCCTTTATACTGGACCCTGCAGGAATTGACGCTGGTGGCATCCAGCGGCGGACAGTACACCGTGCTGCGTCGCTGGCCAATGGTTTCTTGAAGTGCCGCCCTGGCCATCTCGACTCAGCGGTCTGCAAGACCAGCCAGCGCCTTGGGATGGGCGTACCAACGCAGCGTACCGCTCAAAGCGCCATCCTCATCCAGGTCAATCACCAGCGCTGCTGCGGTCTTGATTGGCAACATGGCACCAGCGAGCCGTTCGGCCCAGTTTCCCAGATGGGGCTGATGACCCACCAGGATCAAGACCTTGGGCTGAGGATCCAGGTTCTGCCAATCGCTGGCGAGGGCATCCAGATCACCCGCCGATATGGCGGCGTGCTCCCAAATCTTTTTAACCTTAAAGGCGTTAGCGAGGATATCGGCGGTCTGGCGGGCACGTGGCAAGGGGCTTGTCCAGATCACGACTTTCCCTGACACGCAAAGTCGCAATCCTTTCGCCATGCCCTTTACCACCGAACGTCCTGTGGCGGTCAGCTCCCGCTCATCATCAGAGGGCCGCAGCGTCGGATCTTCCGCCTTACCATGCCGCACCAATACGAGTTGCATAGTCTTTAATTCCTCCCCCAGCCAGAGCTGATGCGCCTGCGCACTATCAGCCGGACGATAGCCAACCTCTGTAAGGTGGGGTCATTATTGTCATCCACAGGGCGATTTTACCGGTTTGCATAATCAATTACGAGAGATAGCGGAACAAAACCGAACTATACTTGCTTCGGGGAGAGTTGTTCCCGCGACAGGAGATCCGTTGATGAACCGTATAGATACCTCACAGCGAAAAAAGGGAATCCGAATAGCCGCCACGGTGGGCTTCCTGATGGCGACGGCGCCTGCCTTGGTCTTGGCACAGACGACCACCAACACGCCATGTTTTGCTTCCTGATAAGTCTTGCCAGGATAACCGATAGAGGGAGGTTATCCCTGTTCTCCCACGGCGGCAAGACGTGCCGCCTGGGAATCAGCGTCATCGTCTAGCCATTGATCAGCGTCATAGGTGGCCACCCATAGCCGCAGCTAGAGTTTCTCTAACATACTGTTCATAGATAGCATATTCTGGGATTAGGCTAGGAGACCGGTGGCTATGATTGATATTTTATCCCCGGAACTGGTCATCTTTACGCGCTGATTCACACAGGGTCCCCTCAAAATTGCGGTTTTGCAACGTCGCAGTAGTCTATCTGGTGCGATTCCGTCTACCTCGAAATCACCTAGGATTTCTCACACGCGTCAAGGGCGAATATCCCAAATGGGTATTGTAATGAGCCGTCACGTTGCCTTCCTGCCGACGGCGTTCACACGCCGGGTGAGCTTCCCGAGCACTGATGCAGCGATGTTTTGCCATGCCAACGGCGTGCTGCATTTCTACCGGACTGCGCCGCAGCACATTCCCGCCACGCCTGCAGCTATGGCGGGAGTGGTCCTAAAAGTGGCTTCGGAGGTATTCTAGGCCACGTCGGCAGATTTCCTTTCCATACTCCGTCCATACCCCGCTCCCCCAGTAGCGGAAACAGCTGGTTTGGCTAACCAGAAGATAGAAGAGTGCCTGGCGGTAGCGAGGGTCTGTAGTCGAGATTCCCGGTTCCAAGACTTTCTCATAGAAAAGGCGACTGAGCTGCTCCATGGGACCGAGCAAGTCACCGTAGCCCTGCACCCAGGATATATTGTTGGTCCAGCTGCCACCCTCCATATTGAAATGCTGGTCCTCCTGCTGCATCGTCTGAATCATCCTGGCGAGTTTGTCTTTGCCATCTCTTGGTTGAAAGCGCTGCCATAGCCGGTGCTGATGGATGGGCTGGATCGACGGAAGGCGATCCCTGGAGAGCCCGATGCTGTCAAGATAGGCTAGATATTCACTCGCGTTCAGCAGAGGGGTAGATGAGCCGGAAGCGGTTGACACGACTTCGTGATACTTGGGTGGAAACTCGTTCATCATTACACCACCATTTTCGCCATCGGCCACCTGGGTCACGAGTGGCGGGACCTCTCGCCCGTCCATAGACATACGGGATAGTCCACGGGCTTCATACCATGGTTGCATCTGCCCCACTAATTTGGTGTCAGAGCCTTGGGCTTTGATAATGGCGGTAATATTGACGCTTTCGCCATCGCTGTTGGTGCACACGAGTCGGCGAGGCAGGTGTTTTATGTGAAGGCCTTGTCCATCCATCTCTTCTACCGTGTGCTCCTGCACCAAGAGCCATTCATAGCCACAATCCAGAAGAGTCCGGACAAAAGCATAGGCGGTATCTGGATGGTTGGGAATCGCCATTTCCGGCGGAGAAAACCCGCGGACTCTAGCCAACGCCTTCTCTCCAAACAATGCCGCGAAATGTTGTTGCCAAGCCAGCACATGGAGTCGAAAATCCTGAATGGGTGTAGACGGCGCAACGGCATGGCCCCAGGCGGTACCCAGCCACTCGACAGCAGGAACATAGCGAGGGTCTGAGGCTAAGGGGCGCAAGCTATCAAAAACTTCCGCAGCTCCCATTTGCGCCAGGCCAAAAAGCAGGGTCCCTGAGTAATCCAACATAACCCGAGGTTGCTGCCCTTTCGCAACCATTTCAGGGATGAAGTCTCCCATGCGCTTATAGCACCACTGAAAGATTGCGGCATTGTGATTATCTCCTTCGTTCACATGCTCGTACATATACTCAAGGTTGCCAATTATTGAGGCAGAGCTTAGATCACTGGCGTTACCTGCCGGAATCAGCGGTTGATGCATATGTAGTGCAATGGCAGCGGCACTCTGAACTTGCGCCATATCGATGCCGCCCGCCGCTAAGGAAACAGGTTCTTTCGAATGGGCTAGCGCGCTTATCTGGTTTTCGCGCCCGCAGAAATCGGGCATACCGTCAACCATTCCGTTCATAGACATGAAATCCATCTCCTTTATTTATTGCGGATATGCTCGTAAATATTCAGGTAGTACTGACCCGGCTTATTCCAAGAGTAATCGCAGGCCATACCATTCGCCACAAGTTCATCGAAGCGGTTTTTATCTTCGTGCCAGAGCCGAATTGCACGTGCCATGGCCGATTCAAGAGCTTGATAGTCCTCCTGATTGAAAACAAAGCCATTACGTTCGCACCTCGGTTTTTCACTATAATCCCAGTCAAATACCGTATCCAGCAATCCGTCAACGGCCCTTACAATGGGTACGGCACCATAACGTAAACCGATCATTTGGGTTAATCCACAAGGTTCAAAAACGCTAGGAACGATAAGCATATCTGCTCCCGCATAGATCAGATGTGCGAGCTCCTCATTGAAACCGATTTCCAGGTGACAATCTGGGCTATCGTTGAGATAGTGCTTAAGGTGCCAGAAATAGTCATTGGTTCCTGCTTCTGGGCTGGATCCCAAAAGCACAAATTGCGCGTTATTCCAAAGGGAATAAAATAAACCATGACGTATGAGATGGATGCCCTTTTGCCAGTCTAGGCGGCCAACATAAGCGATAATTGGTTTGTGATTCTCAGCGAGCCAAAAGCGATGCCTTAGCGCCTGCTTGTCCAGCGATTTCCCAAGCCGCTCAACGCGATCATAATGATACGGTATATGTGCATCGGTTTTGGGATTCCAGAAATCGTAATCAAGCCCATTCAGAACGCCAGAAAATTTGTTCTGATGTATGTAAAGCACATGCCCCAAGCCATATCCTTGATCACTGTATCGCGCTTCCCAGGCGTGCTGCGGTGAAACGGTGGTGACAAAGTTGGAGTAAACGATGCCGGCCTTCATGTAATTGATTGCAGATGGATTGTAGCCATCCTGAAGTCGATCGCGATGAAAGTAATGCCAAGGCCGTCCCAGACCTGTTGCCCAAAGTACATTTTCTCCGGCAATACCCTGATGTTTAAAGTTGTGAATGGTATAACACACCCGAGGGTGGTCCATTCCATGATATTTATATATTTCAAAGAGTAATACCGGCAGCAGGCCGGTTTGCCAGTCGTGGCAGTGAATGATGTCCGGACGCTTACCGGTCTTAAGCAGAAATTCTAAGGCTGCCTTGCTAAAGAAAGCAAAGCGCAGATGATCATCGAGGTAACCATAGTATCCAGCCCGATCAAAAAAATGCTCTTCCGAATGCGGCTCAATGAAAAAGCATTTTAATCCATTAACAAAGCCGAAATAGACCGTACAGTGTATTGCTCCCCCGAACCAGGGAACCCATAGGTCTTGATAGCTTACTCGCAAATCGTAGATTTTGTCATACCGCATATTGGCGTACTTGGGCAAGATGATCTCCACGGCATTGCCGCGGATCTCTAACTCTCTACTCAGCCCATAGACCACATCTGCCAGCCCTCCCACTTTGGCCACAGGAGCACATTCTGTGGCGACCTGAACAATAAACATGCGTATCTCCTTGGCGTGACAATGTTATTTTCGGAATTTTGAGGCCGGCATACGCTATTATCGTACGGGGTTCTCCTTTCGGACAATGTCGGGCGCATCGGTTGTCGTCCTTTTTTGCTGTGGCAGTAATGAACCCGGTCGCCCCCCCGCTGCTTTGTGTTGGTCATGGTCCAATCGACTGTTCACCTGACGAGTACATAGTCTCTAAATTGCCTTTCTGTTCTTCGCATTGGTAATTCTTCATGACTACCCAGTTTCCTCCATCCTGCGAGCATGGAACGGATGGCTCACGATACATACCTGCGATCCGCGTTCGCCACAGGATCCAGATATGGTGCTGAAAGCGCCCTCTCGCGGTGCCGCCCCACGCATGATTCACCCCTCTTAACAATGCATAGGGTTTGGCTCACGCTCAAAATAACCCGTGTATACCATACCTTACTAAATCGTTTTAGGCACTCCGATATACAACGGAGAATCCAAGCATATCGCTCAACTTTAGCCCTCACTCTTTCCGATGCTTCATTTATAGTCCACTCTGAGTCATGTCGCCACCGTGTCCATAAGATGGAGAAGTTCTTTAAACCATTTGCATAGCGATGACAGTGGTAATTCTGGGAAGTCGACGCTTTGAGATGGTGTGCTATGCTGTTCATAGGGTCGGCCATGTGAAGGAAGGGTACTGACATGAGTGTATCATCCCTACTTTGGGAGCAAGATCCGGGTGCTCGGGCGATCATGGAAGCGCGGCACGCCGACCCTTTCGCTTGGCTAGGGCAGCATCAGGTTGGTCAAGAGTGGTTCCAGCGCGTATTTCTTCCAGGAGCCAGTCGCGTGGAGCTCGAAACAGAGGGCGAGCGCCATGTGCTCGAGTGTCTACATCAGGATGGTCTTTTTTTGGGGAGGAGCAATGCTCCCCTGACCGTGCCCTACGTGCTCTCTTGGACAGATCTTCGCGGGGAGCACAAGCGCCACGATCCCTACGTCTTTCCTCCGCAGCTCACCGATATGGACATCCACCTCTTCAACGAGGGCCGCTTGCTACAGGCGTATGCGTATTTGGGTGGACATTGCTGGTCTATATCCGGCGTGAACGGACTGTTTTTTGCGGTCTGGGCGCCCAATGCGGAACGGGTCAGCGTCGTCGGCGACTTCAATGGCTGGGATGGCCGAGCCCACCCCATGCGGATTCGCGGTATGAGCGGCCTGTGGGAGCTGTTTGTGCCCGATATCGGCGCGGGTGAACTCTACAAATTTGAACTGAGGCATCAGGGCTCTGGCCTGGTGTTCACCAAGACCGATCCGTACGGTCAAGCGTTTCAATTGCGCCCGGAAAATGCGGCACGTGTCACAGAATCTCGATTTGTATGGGCGGACGCCGAGTGGATGCAGCAGCGTGCGCGCCACGACTGGCAACATGCCCCGATGAGTATCTACGAGGTACACCTCGGTTCTTGGCGGCGAGATCCCAATGGTGGCTTCTTGAATTATCGTGAGCTGGCAAAGCTGCTGGTGGATTACTGCTTGGACATGGGCTATACCCATATCGAATTGATGCCCGTCATGGAGCATCCCTTGGATGAGTCTTGGGGCTATCAGGTTAGTGGCTACTTTGCGCCGACCAGCCGCTTTGGAAGTCCAGAGGACTTTCGCTACTTGATAGACTATTGCCATCAACACCGTATCGGTGTGCTCTTGGACTGGGTGCCAGGACATTTTCCTAGAGATGATTGGGGTCTTGCTCGGTTTGACGGAACTCCCCTCTACGAACATGCCGATCCCCGAGAGGGCGAACAGAAAGACTGGGGGACTTACATTTTTAATTTTGGCCGCAATGAGGTGCGCAGTTTCCTTCTTAGCAATGCTTGTTACTGGGCAGACTCCTTCCATGTAGATGGTTTCCGGATAGATGCTGTCGCTGCATTGCTTTACCGGGATTATTCACGCGGGGAAGGAGAGTGGATACCGAATCGTTTCGGTGGACGGGAAAATCTTGAGGCAATTGAATTTCTCCGTGAACTCCATACTGTGCTCCATGAGCGTTACACCGGGATTTTGAGTATCGCTGAAGAGTCTACTGCCTGGCCTATGGTTTCTCGTCCTACTTATGTAGGAGGGCTGGGGTTTTCTATGAAATGGAACATGGGTTGGATGCATGATACTTTGGCGTATTTTGCCGAGGATCCCATTTTTCGTCATTACCATCAGGATGATTTGACCTTCAGCCAGATCTATGCCTATACCGAGAACTTCGTTTTACCACTGTCCCATGACGAAGTCGTGCACGGCAAAGGTTCGTTGCTCGATAAGATGCCGGGTGATGTCTGGCAACGTTTTGCCAACTTACGCTTACTTTTAAGTTACCAATTTGCCAGCCCTGGTAAAAAACTGAATTTCATGGGCAACGAATTCGGTCAAGGGCGGGAATGGGACAGCGGTCGAGAACTGGATTGGGAGCTTTTAAACGTCGATTGGCATCGTGGTATCCACGCGCTTTTTC
>JAKAVW010000048.1 GCA_021827445.1 Pseudomonadota bacterium | reverse complement strand
CATGATGAAGGTGCCCCCATCGTCGTCGTAAACCCCTCGATGCCCATAGGCCCGGCGGATCGCAAGCCGACCCCCACCGGGCGGATGGTGCGCGATGCCGCGGCGGGCCGTATACCGGCCTATGTGGATACCGGTCTGAATGTGGTGCATGTCGATGATGTGGCCATGGGCCATTGGCAGGCGTTTACCGATGGTCGGGCGGGGGAGCGCTATATTCTCGGTGGCGACAACCTCCCGCTGGCGGCGATCCTCACCCGCATTGCCGGCCTCACCGGGCATCACTCGCCGTGGCTGCGCATTCCGCGGCGCCTGCTTTATCCCCTGGCCTGGGGCGCAGAGAGCATGGTACGGCTGCGCGGTAAGGGGACGCCGCTGGTGACCGTCGATGAACTGCGTATGGCCGCGCACAAAATGTACTTTTCATCGGCCAAGGCGGAGCAGGTCTTGCATTATACCCATCGTCCTGCAGAGGAAGCGCTGCGGGATGCAGTACAATGGTTTGCCGATAACCACTATTTATAGCATGTCTGTCCATTTGCCCAGGGCGGCTTTGGGGAATTTGTGCTCTGGTGGCTAGGGGCTACGGCGGCGCTGCTTTCTCTGGTCGCCATCGCCTATTTGTTGCTGGCGCTCTGGACGATGGGGCACTGGCATCCGTTGTTGCCGGAGCGCGATGCCGGCGCCACAGAAGAGGTCGTCTGCGACTGGCCCGGTATCAGTGTGCTCAAGCCCCTGCATGGCGATGAGGATTATCTTTACCCCGCGCTGCGCAGTTTTTGTAACCAGGACTACCCAATCTTCGAAATTATTTTTGGCGTGCAGCGCCCGACCGATCCTGCTATCGCTGTGGTGCAACGGCTGCAAGCCGAATTTCCGGCCTTGTCCCTGCGCTGGGTGTGTACAGAAGCGCACATCGGCAGTAATCCCAAGGTCAATAATCTGGCGGGTATCCTCGCCGCCTGTCGTTATGACAGTCTGGTGATCAGCGACGCGGACATTACTGTCGGCCCCCATTATCTGCGCCGGATTTGCGCACCCCTGCAAAATGGGGATGTGGGGGTGGTCACCTGCCTCTACCGGGCGTGTCCGGTGGCGACATTCTGGTCGCAGGTGCTGGCCAGTCAGGTGAACAGTCTGTTTCTGCCTTCGGTGCTGGTGGCCGCGCGCCTGGGCCCCAATATCTTCTGTGGTGGGGCGACCATGGCCTTGCGTCGGGCCACCCTGGAGGCCTTTGGCGGACTGTCCCGACTGGCGGATCATCTGGCGGATGATTACTGGCTCGGCGCCTATAGCCGTCAGCTGGGGCAACGTACCTGGCTGGCGAACTACGTGGTCGATACAATAGTACAAGAGGCCGGTTTTCGCGCATTTTATCAGCATGCGTTGCGCTGGTCGCGCACCACTCGGGCGGTACAGCCGCTAGGGTACAGCTTCTCTTTTTTGAGCTATCCGCTCCCCCTGGTGCTGGTGCTGTCTCCCTGGATGGGCTTCTGGGGCGGGTTGCCGTTAGGTGTGGTTCTCGTCTTGCGCCTCGTGTACCATAGACAGATTAAGCACAAACTCAGTGCAGACAGTTCTTTCGGAGTGGCCCTGCTGGGAGATTTCCTGGGCCTGTGGATTTGGTTTCATGCCCTTTTCGCGCGGCACATTGCTTGGCGAGGGTCGCAATTTGCCATCGGCGCCGACGGGCGGATGGATGGCCATGACGGAGCAAAACAATGACGATGAAAACGCTTTTCTTGCAAGCCCCTTCTTTTGAAGGGTTTGACGGTGGCGCCGGTTCGCGCTATCAGGCCAAGCGGGAAATTCGCTCTTTCTGGTTCCCCACCTGGCTGGCCCAACCCGCCGCCATGATCCCCGGCAGTCGTTTGCTGGATGCCCCTCCAGGGGATGTCAGTGTCGAAGAGACCTTGCAGGTGGCGGCAGCGTATGAGTTGTGCATTATTCACACCAGCACCCCGTCTTTCCCTTCGGATGTACGCATGGCCGAGTTGCTCAAGGAGCACTACCCCAAAATGCTGATCGGTATGGTTGGCGCCAAGGTGGCGGTAGAGCCGGAAGAATCCCTGCAAGAGGCTTCCACTGCTGTCGACTTTGTGGCCCGCGAAGAGTTCGACTACACCCTTAAGGAAATAGCGGAAGGGCGGCCCTTCAGTGAAGTGGACGGCATCACCTATCGCTCCAGCAATGGTCAGATCGTCCATAATCCCGATCGTGCCATGATTGAAGACATGGATGCCTTGCCCTTTGTCTCCGAAGTGTACAAGCGCGATCTACACATTGAAGACTATTTCATAGGCTATCTGAAGCATCCCTATATTTCTTTTTACACCGGGCGTGGTTGCCGTTCGCAGTGCACCTTTTGCCTCTGGCCGCAGACTGTTGGCGGACATCGCTATCGCACGCGCAGCGCGGCCAGCGTCATTGACGAGGTGCGCTACATCCAGAAAAGCTTTCCGCAGGTTAAGGAAATCTTCTTCGACGATGACACCTTTACCGATGATCGCCCCCGCGCCGAAGAGATCGCCATCGGTCTCGGCAAGCTGGGCGTGACCTGGTCCTGTAATGCCAAGGCCAATGTGCCTTATGAAACCCTCAGGGTACTCAAGGACAACGGCTTGCGTCTGCTGCTGGTGGGTTATGAGTCGGGTGATCAGCAGATTCTCAATAATATCAAAAAGGGCATCAAAATCGAGGCGGCACGTAAATTTACCGCCGATTGCCATAAGTTGGGGATTGTGATTCATGGCACCTTCATTCTCGGCCTGCCCGGTGAGACGAAGGAGACCATTCAAAAGACCATCGACTTCGCCAAGGAAATCAATCCCCATACCATTCAGGTCTCGCTGGCCGCGCCCTATCCGGGTACTTTCATGTACAATCAGGCCAAGCAGGAAGGCTGGCTGACAGACGCGGATGAAGCCCATCTGGTCAATGACCGTGGTGTGCAGATCAGCCCCATGAGCTACCCGCATCTTAATCATACGGAAATCTTTGATTCGGTAGAGGTGATGTACAAGCGTTTTTATTTCCGCGCGGGTAAGATCGCCGAAATCACGGGCGAAATGCTCAAGAGCACCCAGATGATGAAACGGCGTCTGCGTGAGGGCGTCGAATTCGTTCGCTTCCTGCGGCAGCGTCACGGCTGAAGTGGGGCAGGTCGGCGGTCGGCGGGTCATCTTTAACGCCGACGACTTCGGCTTGGATCTGGCGGTGAATGAAGCAGTGGAGTCGGCACATCGTGATGGTGTGCTGACCACTGCCAGTCTCATGGTGGCAGCACCCGCGGCGGCGGATGCGGTTGCCCGCGCCAAGGAACTGCCGCAGTTGGGCGTAGGCCTGCATCTTACCCTGGTCGACGGCGCACCCCTGCTACCCGCGGAGCAAGTGCCCGATCTGGTGGATGGGCAGGGGCGCTTTGCGGCTGATCTCTGGCGGCGCGGGCTGCGTTATTTCTTTCTGCCCCGGGTGAGAAAACAACTGACGGCTGAGATTCACGCCCAATTTGTGGCTTTTGCGGCCACCGGTTTGGCACTGGATCACGCTAATGCCCACAAGCATCTGCATTTGCACCCCACGGTACTGACGCTGATGCTGGATGTTGGGGCGGAGTTTGGTTTGCGGGCGGTGCGTTTGCCTTGGGAACCTTTGCAGGCAGCGCGCTGTGGCGGTGCAAAGGGTTTGGCGCCTGTACTGTGGTCTTTTTTTCTATACCCCTGGCTGGCGCGCATGCGCCGCCAACTGGACCGTCGTCAGGTCATGCATAATGATCTGCTCTACGGTCTGGACGCCACGGGTCATATGGATGAAGCGCGCCTGCTCCGAATGCTCCACTGCCTGCCTGCGACGGGAATTGCAGAAATCTATTTCCATCCGGCAACAACACAGACCTCTGCGCTGCATGCCCTGATGCCGGAGTATGAGCAGCACGCCGAGTGGACGGCATTAATGAGTCCTCGGGTAAAAGATTATTTACGCAATCAAGACATCGTGAAGGGTACTTTTGGTGATTTTGCTGTCCGTTGATCGTTTTCTGCAGCGTGCTGGGATGCGTATCTCCCAGGCTTTGGTGGCTTTGGTGGATCTTGCGGTGCGGCGCGCTGTCTGGATGCTGGTGGCCATTGCCTTGGCTACGCTGCTCGCTCTGGTTTATGCGGTTGGCCATTTTTCCGTCGATACCGATACCAGCCATGCCTTATCTCGTGATCTGCCCTTTCAGCAGCGTGAAGTGGATTACCAAAAAGCCTTCCCTCAAGATAAAAACACCATTGTGGTCGTCCTGCAGGGTAAAAACCGGAATCTCACAGATGCGGCGGTCGACCGTTTGAGCGTCTGGCTGCGTGCCCGTCCCCAGTCTTTTCATGACGTGTATGTGCCCGGCGGCGGGGCTTTTTTTCAGCGCAACGGTTTACTCTACCTCTCCCCGAAAAAAATACAGGATTTCGCCAACCGCATCACCGATGCCCAGCCGCTCATCGCCAGGCTCTCTGCAGATCCCAGCCTGAACGGACTCAGTGGTCTGTTAAGCATGGCGATCGATCAACGCTTGACCAATGGTGTCCATCTGTCGGGATTAACGGCCATTTTTTCTGCCATGGATCGGGCGCTCACCGCACAGGTGCAAGGTAAGCCCTATGAAATCCTGTGGAGTGAACTCATGGGGGGCGATCTGGCCCAAGTGGGGCCAGCGCAACGCTTCATCATTATTCAGCCCGCTCTGAATTATCAGTCTCTGGAACCAGCCGCGGCGGCTATCCATACTTTGCGCTCTGGCCTCGCCTCGCTTAATCTGAACGCTGCACATGGGGTGGATGTTGGGGTGACCGGCGGCGCGGTACTGGATGCGGAACAACTGAAAACGGTGAGTCAGGGTGCCGCTATTTCTATGACACTGACGCTCAGTCTTGAAGTCATTTTGCTGATCATTGCATTGCGCTCATTGCGTCTGGTCTCCGGTGTGCTGATCGGGCTAATTGCGGGCATGATTTTAACCACCGCCTGGGCGCTGTTTTTTATTGGTCCCTTTAATCTTATTTCAGTAGCCTTTGCCATTCTTTTCATCGGGCTGGGCGTTGATTTTGGCATTCAGTTCTGCCTGCGCTACCGGGAAGAAATTTTTAACGGCGCACCCCACCGGCATGCCATGCAGCGGGTGACGCATGGTATGGGTGGTGCCTTAAGTCTCGCCGCTGTTGCGGCTGCCTTCAGTTTTTATGCATTTGTACCTACCAGCTATGCGGGTATTGTCGATCTTGGGCTGATTTCCGGCACCAGCATGCTCGTTGCCCTCTTTATGACACTCACCTTCCTGCCCGCTTTTTTGACCCTCTGGCCGATGGTGATTACCGGTACAAAACCGACGTATTATCCGCACATGCACCATATTCCTACCTTGGTACGTCACCCTATCCACCGTTATGCCTACTATGTACTGGGTGGTGTGACCCTGCTGGCGCTGGCATCAGTGCCGCTGGCATTACGCACTTCCTTCGATTTTAATCCGTTGCACATGATCGACAGCCATGCTGAGGGAGTGCGCGTTTTTGAAAAACTCCTCGCTGATCCGCAGACAGCCCCTTATCGCATTGAAGTACTCTCGCCTAATCTTGCTGCGGCCCAGGCCCTTGCCCGGCGGGTGGAACAGTTGCCAACGGTGGCGCATGCTCTGACGGTTTCCAGCTATATCCCGGAGCATCAATCGGAGAAGTTGGCCATTTTGCAGAATCTGCAGATTCTGGTGCCGCCCTTTTCACTGTTGATGCCCGCCAGTTTGCGGCCACCGACGTCGGATACCAGCGCAAATCTCGTGAATCTGGTAACAAAATTGCGAAGTCTCGCGCAAAAAGATGGTGAGAGCACACACGACGGACAGGCGGCTGCAGCGCTGGCTGGCCATCTGGAGCAGTTTTTGGCGAAGGACGGCACTGACCATAAAGCGATCGCGGATCTGCAAACACGGGTGATGGGGACTTTACCCGGTGAGTTGCGGCGACTCGGCATGGCCTTGTCGGCAGCCCCGGTGACTTTGCAGACTTTGCCGGGGTCCCTGCGGGATCGCTATATGGCAGCCTCTGGCCAGGCGCGGGTGGAGATTTTCCCTAAAGCCAATCTCGGTAAGAACCGGGCGATGGTAACTTTTGTGCAGAGCGTGCTGAAGGTGGAACCGAACGCCGTGGGGACGCCGGTGATGCTGGTTCAGGGCGGAGAGGCAGTGCTCGGGGCTTTTCAGGAGGCTACCTTTATTGCGCTGATAACCATCAGCTTACTACTCCTCCTGGCTTTGCGCAGTTACCGGGATGTTCTGTTGATCATGATTCCGTTACTGCTGGCAGCATTGTTCACGGTGGCGGCCATGCGTTTGTTCGGGTTGAGCTTCAATCTGGGCAACATAATCGTTCTGCCGTTGCTTATCGGCCTCGGCGTGGCGTTTGCCATTTACATTGTGGTGCGTTGGCGCAACGGGGTGGATGTGGCGCATTTACTCGGCACATCCACGCCCATGGCGGTCTTTTTTAGCGGGCTCACAACCCTCAGCGCCTTTGGCAGTATGGCTGTTTCCCGCGATCCCGGCATGGCCAGCTTGGGTGAGACACTAAGCCTCGCGCTGGCCATTGTGCTGCTGTGCATTCTGATTATACTTCCGGCTTTGCTGCTGCTCCTAACCCCGTCACCGCGCGAAGATGGTATCGCTCAGGATGAAGGTAGCTGATTTGTTAAAACAGACGGGCAATCTCATGTTTCTGGTGGTTGGCCTGCTCGGTCTGGGTTTGTCTGCCTTTCTGATCGTGCAGGCCGGTGTTTCCGACATTGTGAAATTATTGGCGGTAGCCGGCTGGGGTTTGTTTTGGTTGCTCCCCTTTCACCTGCTGCCGCAATCTCTGGATGTGCTGAGCTGGCAGTGGCTGCTGCGCGGTGAAGCGCGTGCCCGCTACTGGTTTTTACTATGGGTCTCGCTGGTCCGCGAGGCGGTCAATGGTCTCCTGCCGGTGGCACGGGTGGGCGGTGATTTGCTCGGTGTACGTCTCTTGACTCGCTATGGCGTGCCCGGCTATATCGCCGGGGCGAGTGTTATGGTCGAAGTCACTTTGACCTTGTTGAGCCAGTTTGCTTTCACGCTGGCGGGGTTCATGGTGCTTAGTTACGAGGTAAGTGATCACCATCTGCAACTTGATGTGGTGTTTCTTTTGGCGCTGGTATTGCCGCTGCTGGTGGTCTTTGTCTGGATGCAGCGGCACTGGGGTTTATTCACTGTTTTACAGATGCTGATGAAAAAACTCCTGGGTGGTAAGGACCTGCTCGCGCTCATGGGCGATCCGCAATGTCTGGATGCCGAAATTCGCAGACTCTACGCCCGCCGCTGGAGCCTGCTTCCGGCCAATTTCTGGCAACTGGCGAGTCTGTTGGCAGGCACCGCAGAGGTCTGGTTTACCTTCTGGCTGCTGAGGCATCCCATCCCTTTCTGGGCGGCGCTGCTCATGGAAAGCCTGGGGCAGGCACTGCGCAGCATGGCCTTTCTGGTGCCTGGAGGACTGGGGGTACAGGAGGGCGGTTTTATCCTTTTCGGCAGTGCTATCGGGGTGGGGTCCGACCTGGCGCTGGCCTTTTCGCTGGCACGGCGTTTCCGGGAAATCGTGCTGGGCATCCCGGTACTCTTGTCTTGGCAAGCATCAGAAGGCCATTATATACATCTTCAGTGGCGGCAGAGGCATGGCAATGAGGAGAGCGTTTCATGATTGTCATGTCTTTGGCTATGGGTTCCAGCACCCATATTCATTCTAAACATTTGTGACCTTGTCCCACATACGCTTTGGTATGTTATACTGGGCGCAGGTTGTTGTTCATTACTTACATGCTGCGTTGCAGCGATGCGGGGTATTTTATCATGGGCGTTCCTTTAATTCAGAGCTATCGGGTAGGACGCTATATCCTTGCGCAGAAATTGCGGGGGCGTAAGCGCTATCCATTGGTGCTGATGCTGGAGCCATTATTCCGCTGCAATCTTGCCTGTGCAGGGTGCGGCAAAATTGATTATCCCGATGAAACCCTCGACCAACGTCTTTCTGTGGAGGAGTGTATTGGCGCCGCTGAGGAATGTGGCGCGCCTATTATTTCCATCGCCGGTGGCGAGCCGCTGATTCACAAGGATATGCCCGCCGTCGTGGAGGGCCTCGTCGAGCGTAAGCGCTTTGTCTATCTTTGCACCAACGCGCTACTCCTCAAGAAACGTATGGATGATTATCAACCGTCCCCATACCTGACTTTCTCGGTGCATCTGGATGGCAACGAACATCGTCATGATGATTCCGTGTGTCAGCCCGGCACTTATCAGCGTGCCGCAGCGGCGATCCGCGAAGCCGTAGCAAGAGGCTTCCGGGTCACGGTCAACTGCACCCTCTTCCAGGGAGAAGGTGCTGAAGAAGTGGCGAGCTTCCTGGATGATTGCAAGGCCCTGGGTGTCGAGGGTGTGACCATCTCGCCGGGGTTCAATTACGAGCGGGCACCGCAGCAGGAGGTATTTATCCAGCGGCGTGCCTCACGCCAGCTTTTTCGCGATATCTTCCGGATGGGTAAGGAGCGCAAGGCAAACTGGACATTCAATCAATCCAGCCTGTTTTTGGATTTTCTGGCAGGCAACCAGAATTATCAGTGCACGCCCTGGGGCAATCCCACCCGCAACATTTTTGGTTGGCAGAAGCCATGCTATCTGCTGGTCAGCGAGGGTTATGCGCAGACTTTCAATGAGTTGATGGAGACAACGCCGTGGGATAAATATGGCGTGGGAGTGAATGGAAAATGTGACCAATGTCAGGTGCATTCCGGTTTTGAGCCGACAGCCGTCAATGATACCTTCACCCATCCGCTGCGAGCCTTGAAAGTGGCGCTGCGCGGTCCGCGCACGGAGGGGCCGATGGCGCCGGATATGCCAGTGTCGCCGCCTCCTCAGAGTCCCGGTCACCCGGTCTTCCCATTGCGCGTCGAACGTTGAGATGAATTTCGAGTCCTCATAAAATCGGAATGAATCCGGAGGAGTTATGCTGAATAAGTCTGTAATAATGCTGTTAACCTGTGCGGTGACGGGCGTCACCCCGGCGCTCTCCGCAGCGGCGGTGACCGCGCCAGCGGTATCCATGTCTGCAACATCAGCGGATAAGACGATCCTTGCGAATACGCCGGAAGCAACCATCAATGCATTGGATGCTGCCCTCATCAAATCCATGCAGGGTGGCAGTCGGTTGGGTTACCGTGGTCGTTACCGCATTGTCGCCCCAGTGGTACAGACTGTTTTTGATTATCCGCGAATCGCCAGCCTGACACTGGGCGCCCTGTGGAATAAGCTTAATCCGGGACAACAAAAAGAATTTGTCGAAGTGCTTGCCGATTACACCGCAGCTACTTATGCAGCGCGTTTCGACAGCTTCAATGGGGAACGCTTTGCTATCGTGAGCAGCGAAACCTTGCAGCACGGCACGGAAGGGATATTCAGTACCTTTACACAGCGCAATGGTAAGGTGCATCGCTTTGATTATATTCTCCAGAAACAGGGAGATCGGTGGCGTATTGTTAATGTCGTCGCGGATGGGGTCAGCGATCTCTCCCTGAAGCGGGCGGAGTATACCGAAACCGTGCAGAAAAAGGGTTTTGCCGCACTGATTGCGCACCTGAAAGCGCAAATTGCCGGTTACGCCAAAGGGTCCCAATGATGCGATCAGTTGCGTATTTGTCAGGGGTGACGCTGGCCTTTGGCGTATTGACGTTATCGGGCTGTGCCACGGTAAATGGGCCTCAGCGTGCTGCAGGATCTTCCGCAGACCCCTTGGCGGTTATCAATAAGCCGATGTTTCATCTGAATATGGGTCTTTATGACTATGTGCTGGAGCCGGTAGCCACCGGGTATAAAGCCGTGACCCCGGATTTCGTCCGCGATGGGGTCAGCAATGTATTCTCCAATGTGGATATGCCCTATATTTTTATCAACGACTTCCTGCAGGGGCGTGGTCAGCAGGGAATGGAAGACCTCAGCCGATTCCTCGTCAATTCGGTATTTGGCCTGGGTGGACTCTTCGATGTGGCAAATGATCTGGATCTGCCCGAACATGACAATAGCCTGGGGGTCACGCTGGGTGTCTGGGGAGTGCCGCAGGGTCCCTATCTGGTTCTGCCATTTTACGGACCCAGCTCACTACGCAGCTTGCCTGGTCTGGCGATGACGATTTTTGTCGGACCCGCATACTATCTGACCAGTGCTCCGGCGCAGTACGCCCTGACTGGTATGGGAATTGTCAACACGGGCTATATCGATGGGCCTAAAATTCGTATGGTCCAGGATGCGGTTAATCCTTATGTGTTTATGCGTAATGCCTGGGAACAGCATGAGCAGTACCTGATTTCCGGTGGTGCCGTCAATAAAAACCAGTTGTTGGAGGGTCTGGAACTGCCGCCACCAGTGGCCGGCGCGCCAGATCAAACCACTCAGAGTCACGAAAGCAAAAAAGGAAATCCATAATCATGGCCTTCGATCAGGATAGTGTGCGGCGCACGGCACATCTGGCCCGTATTGCGCTGCCGCCGACAGAAATACCCGCAGTGGCCGATCAGTTGGAACGTATCATGGGGCTGGTGGAAGAACTACGTGCGATTGAGACGACGGGTGTCCCAACCATGGCCCATCCCCTGGATCTGGATCAGCCCTTGCGTCCGGACACGGTCGGCAATCATGATCAGCGTGAGGTGCTTATGGCCAGCGCCCCTGCGGCTGATCATGGGCTTTTTCTCGTCCCCAAAGTTATCGAGTAGGAGCCACATTTTGGAACTCCACGAATTCTCCCTGCGTGAACTCCGCCAGGGCTTGCAAGAGCGGGATTTTTCTTCCGTAGAATTGACCACGACGCTGCTGAAGCGGATCTCTGCCCTCAATCCGATACTGAATGCCTTTGTCACGGTTACCGAGGGTGAAGCTCTCGCCGCCGCCGCGACGGCGGATGCGCGGCGTGCGGCCGGTGAGGATGGTCCCTTACTCGGCATTCCTCTGGCCCATAAGGACATCTTCTGCACCGCGGGCGTGCGTACCACGTGTGGTTCTAAGATGCTGGAGCGCTTTGTCGCGCCCTACAACGCCACCGTGGTTGAGCGGCTGGCGGCAGAGGGCGTGGTTATGCTGGGTAAGCTGAATATGGATGAATTCGCTATGGGTTCCTCCAACGAGAACAGTCATTTTGGTCCGGTGCGTAATCCCTGGCATACCGGTATGGTGCCCGGTGGCTCTTCCGGGGGCTCTGCCGCTGCAGTGGCGGCGGGTCTGGTCCCCGTGGCGACCGGCACGGATACCGGGGGTTCTATTCGCCAGCCAGCCGCCTTTTGTGGTATCACGGGCATCAAGCCGACGTATGGTCGGGTCTCCCGTTACGGCATGATAGCCTTTGCTTCCAGTCTGGATCAGGGTGGGCCTATGGCACGTAATGCCGAGGACTGTGCATTGTTGCTGAACGTGATGGCGGCCCATGATCCGCGCGATTCTACCAGTCATCCGGCCGCCGCCAGTGATTTTTTACGCGGGCTGGATCGCCCTTTGCAAGGCTTGCGGGTGGGTGTTCCGGAGGAGTTTTTCGGTGCTGGTCTTGATCCAGAGGTGGCTGCCGCTGTGCAGGCCGGTATCGAGGAGCTTTCCCGGCAGGGCGCTGCGGTGCAGTCCATTCGCTTGCCGAATAATCCCCATGCGGTGAGCACGTACTATGTATTGGCTCCAGCCGAGGCCTCCAGCAATCTGGCGCGTTTTGACGGGGTGCGCTATACCCATCGGACGGCGAATCCTGCCGACTTGACCGATTTGTATCAGCATAGCCGGTATGAGGGCTTTGGTGCGGAGGTGCGGCGACGTATTCTCGTGGGCACCTATGTACTTTCTGCAGGTTACTATGATGCCTATTATCGCAAGGCCCAGCAGGTGCGCGGCCTGATTCGTGAGGATTTCCGGCGGGCTTTTGCGGAAGTGGATGTGATCGTCGGACCGACCACACCGACTCCGGCCTTTCCGCTGGGGGCCAAAAATGCGGATCCGGTAGCCATGTATCTGGCGGATATTTATACCATTGCGGTGAATCTGGCGGGTATTCCTGCGGCAAGCATTCCCTGCGGCTTCACGGCGGCAGGGTTGCCTATTGGCATGCAGTTGATGGGGGATTACTTCGCCGATGATCTCTTGCTTAATGTGGCGCATCGCTATCAACGGGAAACCCAATGGCATCGCGCACATCCGTCCTTGCAGGCGGGGGAGGTTTGAGTATGGACTGGGAAGTTGTCATCGGTCTGGAAGTCCACGCTCAGCTCAATACCGCTACCAAAATATTTTGCGGTTGTCCGACCACTTTCGGAGCGGAGCCTAACACGCACACTTGCCCGGTCTGCCTGGCGATGCCCGGTGCTCTGCCGGTCCTCAATGCAGCAGCAGTAGATAAGGCTATCGCTCTGGGGTTGGCGATTGGCGCGGAGCTGAATCGGCGCAGTATTTTTGCCCGCAAGAACTACTTTTACCCCGATCTGCCCAAGGGCTATCAGATCAGCCAGTACGAGCTGCCCGTCGTCGGCAGGGGGTCGCTGACGGTGCAGTTGGCTGACGGGGTGGAAAAGATTGTGGGTGTCACCCGTGCCCACCTTGAAGAAGACGCCGGTAAATCACTTCACGAGGCCTTTATCGGTCAGTCCGGCATCGACCTGAATCGTGCGGGCACACCGTTGTTGGAAATCGTGTCTGAGCCGGATATGCGGTCGTCGGTCGAGGCGGTGGCGTATCTCAAGAAACTGCATGCCCTGGTGCGTTATCTGGATATTTG
>JAKAVW010000047.1 GCA_021827445.1 Pseudomonadota bacterium | reverse complement strand
CTGTGTGGACTGGCTTTCGAGATCCGGGCCGTCGTAGCCGAATCCTGCCAGAAAGCTCCCATCTTTTTGCAGCGCAACGGCCATTTCGCCGGCATCCGTCTGCCAGGCGTCCACCAGAAAGGCGATGTTCAAAAGATCGGGAAGGCCCAGGGCCTTATCGCGGTACTGTTTCAGGGGGAGCATTATTTCTTCTTCCTCATGAGTTTCGACAGGGCTTTGAGTAGGCCGCCAGACGCAGCACTTTGTGTTTGCTCTTTGGGGGCCTTGTATTTGACCGGAGCATAGGCACTGGCAGCACTCAGGTAGACGGCTTGCTGGCTCCAGTGGCGACGCACGACGCCAAAGGATTGTGGGTCACGTTTTGCCAGGGAACGCAGAAAGGATTGCCCCACGCCACCGATAATGAGCCCCACCGGGATGAACCAGAGAGAGACCAGAATGGGTATAGAGAGACAGGCGAACCAAAGGGCAAACGTGGCCTCCCGCTCACCTCCTGCAACCAGCATGGGCTTGGTCAGGGAGGGATGGAGCGGGAGACGGCGGGTATGCTCCGCCGCCATGGCTCAGAGCCCCACGACGTGCAGGGCGTGCGTAGCGGCGAGGCCCATGATGCTTACATGCCCCATCGTGGCGCCGCCGGTGATGCTGGTGGCGAGCGATTTCGCATTGGCCATGGCAATACCGCCAATCGTCGCACCCAGACCAATCATCATGGCCTTCTTGTGCTCGCCGCCACTCCACCACGTTAGGCCGGTGGCGACGACACCGCCAGCGGCCACCAGCCCGCCCATATCCTGCATACCCGTCAGGACCGTGCCCATCTGCCCGGTAATCGGAGAAAACACTCCGCCCGACGTGGATGCGAACGCCATGCCGGGAACTAAAATCATCAGGCCAGCAGCGCCGACCTTGCGGACACCGGAAAACAGAGACTTGAATTGCCTTTTCATGCGAATACCCTTCAGCGCGCGGACACTCATTTGTCCTTGCGGGGGTATAGATCCGCGGGTTTTGGTATACCCTATGGGGGAGAGACAACAAGCGAGCGGCGTTATGCGTAGTGAAAAGGCGTTCTGTGTTGAACTGGATAAGCTTGTGGATATAGAGCAAGCGCAAGAAGCATATTTTGCGCAAACTCCACAGAAACGATTTACCTTTCTATGCTCCGACGAGCAATGCCGTGCAAGCAAGCGAGATATTGGCGTTCGGGTTTCCGGGGTGAATTATGACAAACTTCCTGCCGTTGATGAAATATTTAAAACACCACACTTCCGTCAGCTGGATGCCCACAATCTTTCATGCTATTGGATGAAAATTCAAGAGGCTGAATCTCTAGTCCGAGAACATGGAGACCGGGGCAACCATGACCTAATCCGCTCGCTGACCGAAAAAGATATTTCCGTTATAACGCGCTTTTCAGTTCCCATGGTAAGTGATCCATCTGCCAACACAGCGGGCTTGGGTGGCGAGGAAGATGAGGTTGACAGGATCAGGAAGATCCAGTCACGGGATCAAAGAATCGCAGCATATCGCGCACTATATTCTGGCGGCGGTTCTTCGAGTAGATCCATAGAAACTCTGGTATCCTGCTACGAAACACTGTATCTATTCACCAGGTGTAGGCCACCCCATTGCAGGCTGCGAGAGTTCCCCCGGCGGTTTCAAATTTCTTCATTGCGACACGTGCAAGCCGAAATATTCGAGCGGTGATCCAACGTGGCCTTTACAGCGGACGTAGAACTGAAGCGCAATGTTTGATGGATTGATGGGCACATTATCAGAGCATGCCTAACCTCAACTGAGTTGCGTAGCTCCCTGATTTCGCCCTTTAGCTCATCTTTGACAGCCTAAACTTCTCGCTTTAGCTTTACTCCGAGTATATCCACCTCGGACACTAGCTGAAGAACCCAGAGGCTAACAAGAACAATAAAGACCACGATGTCTGCGAATGTTGAACCACCTGCCTATAGAGGCTGGAACCGTAAAATTAGAAAGAATAACATCCCTATAAGAGCCATTACCCACCAAATGATAAGCAACCAGCTCGGTAGTTTCATGTTAGCGCCTAACGTAGAGCAAACCAACGCTGCGCAACTATATCGCGTAGCGACCAGCGGCCGAAAGGAGCAAGGTTAAGCGAAATATCAAGTTGATGGCAATATTAATTGCATATGAAAAAAAATGGTGTTCGAGCTTTCTTTTTCAATGTCTCTATAAAACATTCTCATTCAGCGCCAGTTTTTAGGAAATTTTTTCGCGTACCGGCGGATCACACAATATTTTGCAGTGTTTTTCCAGAGCCTCGTAAGTATATTTTCGAATAAATGACAGCTAAAAGAATAAAGAATAGCGTATGAGCCATTGCAAAATATATCATACCAGATAAAGGTAAGACCCTGTATCCCGCAAACCCTTCTCCTAAAAATGGGAGTATTACAGCTGCATTAACAATCCACACTGTTGCTGCGTAGGCAGCCCCCTTCGCAATCACCGTAATGCGTTCTCCCAATGCTGGATCAACCATATAAGCATAAATAATAGCCATGATTATTCCGACGAAAAAATGGAAAATATATTTCCAAGATAATGGGCTAAGAAGCAAAAGTACCTTCGCATCCCACGGTATCGGATAAAAGTCAAAAGCAATGGCCAGAGCCTTTAGCAGCCCCCCGTGCCCTGTCTTGATATGTACAGCATGACCGACTAAGAGCATCACTATGTTCGCGGAAATCGCAATTACTCCAGATATAATGGCGGGCTTAAATTTTTCACCATAGCCCCTCATTAACCAGGCTTTCATTTGTATCTTTGACACTATCAATTCTCCCTCATCGTCTCCGCTTCATTCTTCTGTTCACCATCTTCCCGTGTATCCCACCCAGAGTTTGGAGAGCTTCACCAGCGAGATCAGCAACTGTGGGGACCAAAACCTGGCGCACTTGCCATTGCATGCGGACTTGCCGCTGCCGGGGTAGTCCTTCTTGAACTCGCAGAGCGTCTTGCCCTCGGCATTAGCAAAGCGCCCTTGCGGACGCGGCTACAGAGATTGCGATCTTTAATCCCGCCAGCCAAAGCGCGTAAAAATCGCTTTGCCTTGCGGGCCTAGAACAAAACGGTAGAACGCTGCAGCCGCTGGGCTTTCCTTGCCACGCCGGGTCAAGGAAAGGTCCATGTCCCGATACAGGACGTGCCGCGCTCCCAGGGGCACAATCTCGGCAACCTTGGGATGAGCGATCTGCCAGATATTGTAGATGATCCACGCGTCGGGGGTGTGCTCGCCCGTCCAGCGCTGCAGGGCATCGGCGCTGTTGGGGGCATAGTAGATGATGTTGGCCCGTAACTTGCGGATGGACTCAAGATTCCCGTTCTTACCGGCAATATCCTCCCATAGGCCGGTTTGTCCGGCTCCCTGCACCACCATGACCGAAACCCCCGGTTTCAGGAGATCCTTGAAGTCATGGATTTTCAGGGGGTTCCCCGGATGCACCAAAATAGCTGCCGGGCGCAGATAGGCTGGAATGATACTGCGCTCATCCACGAGTTTGGGCATGGCAGTGAGGAAATCCGTCATCATATTTTCCGAGCCGGAATAGATGAAATCTGCATTTTTCAGCGCCTGGTCGCGCCATTTTGGCAAGGGACCGGCCATCACCTCCACCTGAACGTCGGGATTGGCCGCGTCGAAGGCCTCGGCCGCTGTCTGCATGGCAGGGAAGGGACCACCCGGACCGTAGACGTGGACGATTTCGCCGGCGCTGGCGGATATGCTCCACAAAATACACAGCACGAAGCTCACATACCGCATAATATTCGTTACCATAAGACTCCCTCTGCTGGCAACTCCACATTAAAATGTAAATTATTTCGTAACTATTCACCAGGGGTACAGTCACCCCATGGTGGGCTGTGGGGTTTCCCCCTGAAAGGATTGGACCAAGGCGTGCAGCAGGTTGGCGCCCTGCTTGCGTAAGGTTTCCAGGTAGGATCGGATCGTGCAGAAGGCGGCTGCGCCATCAAAGGTTCGGAAACAGCCGGAGATTTTCTGTTTGACCTTGGGCATTCGCACCGCCTGTTCCGCGATGTTGTTGGTGAAGGGCACCTCCGGATCCGAGAGAAAACGCAGGACTTCCTCGCGATATTCACGCAGGCGCCGCA
This sequence comes from Pseudomonadota bacterium, assembly GCA_021827445.1. Lineage (GTDB taxonomy): Bacteria > Pseudomonadota > Gammaproteobacteria > Acidithiobacillales > Acidithiobacillaceae > Acidithiobacillus. The sequence goes on along the minus strand of JAKAVW010000047.1, from coordinate 8,791 downwards.
ACAGATTGGTCGGTGTGGATTGCTTCCGATGTGCTGTGCCATCTTTACGCTTCTTGATCGGGTGGATCGTATCGCCTTTGGCCAGTATCGCGGTGTAGTCCGCATTGATTTGAGCCATCCGGTCATCGCTGAGTGGTCCATCGGCCACATCCCGGTTGGCGGCAACGAGCAGGTCGATCATGTTCTTCGCCCAGCGCTGGCCGTACTGTTCGTGGACCAGCGTCAGTTCCCGCAGGTGATGCGCATTGCACAGGCCATGGCGGCAGTCATATTTCCGGTAGGGCGCCCAGCCATCATGGATGGCGGTCCCCTGGAATCCCGGCAGAATGCCGAAAGCGTCAAAAGCCTCCTGGCCACGGCGGGCATGTATGCCCACCCAGGTCATGGTTTGTGTTGCTGCCGCGTGCAGCCAGTGGAGTTTGCCCGCGACGCGCATGCCGGTTTCATCGAAGTGGGCCACACGGGCGTCCCGGACGGTATTCGCAATGCGCGCGACGGTAGGAGCCAGGTTGGCGGCTGCGGTATGGATCATCCTGACCACAGCACCCGGCGACAGGGCAACCCCGCAGGTATCCCGCATGATTCGGGTGGTGCGCTGGATTGGCAGCATATGGTGCTGGGTGAGATAGACGACAGCGGCTTGTACGCGTGGACCATACTGTGCGGTGGCGGTAACGCCTTCCGGAAAGTCGCTCCGGTGCACCTTGCCGCAGGCGCAGCGGGCTTCCAGAACGCGATGTTCGGTCACCTCAACCTGCTGCTGCGGGAGGTCAAAAACCTGACGTGCTTCTGCTATATGAGCTTCGTCCAAAGCGCTACCACAGGCATCACAGGTGGCAGGCAAAGGATGGGTGATCACCTGATCCGGTTCGGCGACGCGCTCCAGCGCTGAGCCCTTGTGGCCTTTCTGCCCGCCCTTGGGGTGCTGTCCCGCCTGCCGCAGTGATTTGGGGGCGGGCTTGCGCAGGCCATCCGAGGAGGGCGGTTTGCTGGAGTTGTGACTGTCTTTGGCTAGGCGGACTTCGAGTGCGGTAATGCGTGACTTCAACTCCGCGATCTCCGCGAGAAGGAATCGGATCAGATCATCCTTGGCGGCGTGATCCATCGCACTCAGGTCAGGCTGCTCCATGTCGTCCTTGTGGATTGATAACTTGCGGTAATTTTACATCAAAACGAAACGTGAAGCACGGGGTGGTGAACAGTTACGTGGTGGCGAAGGCGCCACAATCTCACCTACCTCGATCCGGGGATCAGCCGAAGGATACTATCCACAGGGACTGGTTCCAAGGCATAGGAGCCCCCACAGAGCCCTGGGCAATTCATTCTGCCCATTCTGGTGGATCGTGCCTGCTGGACCATCGGGGGCGACCCTTCCTTCCGTGCGTGTTCCAGCTGTCATCATAATGTCATATTTGGTCTGTATATTGTGCAGGGCAGTATTGCCAAAAACCATCAGAACGGAGGACGTTATGATCGCTAAGAAACAGGTTGCCTTGTCTGTTGCAGCCGTGTTGTGCCTTGTCAGCCCACTGTCCCAGGCTTCCGATATCGGTGACCTGACCAACTATCTACAGATTGATGGCCAGATTCGGTCTTTTTACTTCAACAGGCTGTACAACTCCACCACCATGGGTAACCAGAGCTCGTTTTCCATTGGCGGCATGCTGAACATAAAAACAAAACCATTCCTTGGTGGATTTTCTGCTGGCGTATCATTTTTTACCGCCAATGATCTGGGTGCCAACAGCCATGCCCCAGCTTTTTCCGGAAAAGGATATTACGGAGGAGCTGCACAGACGCAGACGGACACTACTCTGATGGGAGCGTCTTCTTCCATCAATGCCCTGGGCCAGGCTTACCTGGAGTACGCCATTCCCAAGGTGCTCAGCGTCAAGGTGGGTGATCAGGAGATGAACACCCCATGGCTGGGCCAGTCGGACGGCCGTCTTCTCGTCAATACCTATCAGGGGGTCTTTGCCCAATATAGCCCGATCTCCGACGTAACGTTCTATGGGTTGCGGGAATTCCGTTACAAGAGCCGCACCTCGGATGACTACTACCGGGATAACGCCTATTACGGGGCTGGAGCAGATGCTGCTCTCGCCACAACCAACGCGCTGGGCGACACCATCTGGGGAGGGAACGGCACTCTAGGAAAATCAACCACGCCCACCTCAGGTACTCTGGCTTTTGGGGCGCGCGCGGCCGCATATGGTGCCAAGGCGAGCCTGTGGTACTACGATTTCTATCAGTTTACCAACATGTTTTACGGGAATGCTTCCTACACACTGAAAACAGGTCTTGGCATAGATCCCCTGGTCGGTGTTCAGTTTATGCGGGAATGGGACAACAACAGCCTGTTGAATGGTACCAATCCTGACGGTGGATTATCTCCCAAAGGTTCCTCCGTAAACAATACCACCTGGGGTGTGCAGGCTGGTTTTAACTATGATCTGATGCCCTCAGTTTTGGGCAAGGGCCAGCTGACGTGGTCCTATAACCAGATGCTGAACCATCCCTCTGCCATCGGCGGTGGAGCGGCGATTTCTCCGTTTACCGTCGGTTACGCGACCGATCCCCTGTATACGACAGACATGATCCGTGGACTGGTGGAAACGGGCCCCGGTAATGCCTGGAAGGTCAAGCTGACCCAGAACCTGCTTCACAAGGAGTTTCTGTTCATAGCAGCGGTCGGCAAGATTGATAGCTACTATAATGGCAATTCAACCTATACCTATGCCGATCTGACCTATTTTCCGCGGTTCCTTAAAGGATTTTCAATTCGGAACCGGACCGAGTTGTCCACCGGAAATGTAAACGCGCAGAATGGTTCCGGTAATTCCTTTATTTATGAGCGTCTGATGTTAACGTACGCTTTCTAGAAGAAAGATATCCAGAGACGTTTTCCTCCTCCTCCTCCTCGTCTGGCTAGCCTCGTGCTGGCTTTTTTGTGCGCTCTGTATCGGTTCATGTCCGGGGAGGCAGTCCCTTCTGGGAGTTGCTAGCGAGAGAGAAGCGTGGTGACGCGCCCCTGTCCTAGCTGGAGGGGAAAATGTGCGAGGACGCGCTGGGGATCCAGATCATCAAGGCAGCGGTGGTGCTTGAGGAAGGACGATTTCGAGATGAGGCCCCTTCCAGCGGATTTCATCAAGGCCAGCAAAGGTAATCTGCGCAACAGGCCGGATATAAGGCTGTAACTCGACCTTAAGCGCCAATGATCGAAAGTCGGCTTGCACACATGGAGGCATCCATATAAGACGCCCTACTAATAGTCATTCACAACTCCTTCCTCACAGGACGGCAGTTTCCTGCCAAATGGCCATTTACACAAAAATTCTTACACCCCCTCGCGCCGAGCCAATCTACAATTTTTCGAGGTGAATCAGTGTGCGAAGGGCTGGTTGGGTAGGTTCATCAAACTGTCACAATCGTCTTGTATAATAGACGATGAGTGAGGTAGTCAATGTGCCAATGCCTTGGTTGATGCTCTACAACCGCGTCATGTTTACCTATGGGTACTAAAGCAGTGCGCATCCTACCTTGTTCCCGTTTATTGTCCCACACCGGAGGTTTTATGTCTTTTCGCATGAAAAACAATCTGTCCCGCCGCATGAAGGGCCTCGCCCTGTTTTCCTCTCTGACCCTGTCCGCCTTCGCCGCGATGCCCGCCTCGGCGGCGCCTACTTCCCTGCTGGAGACGGGATCGACTCTGCTCTATCCGCTCTTCAACCTGTGGGTGCCGGTTTATACCAAAATGAATCCCGGCGTGCAGATCACCACCCAAGGCACGGGCAGCGGTACTGGTATTGCGCAAGCCATTTCCGGCGTGGCGCAGATCGGTGCTTCCGATGCCTATATGAGCAATGCCCAGATCAAGATGCATCCCAATATCCTCAACATCCCGCTGGCCATCTCGATTCAGATGGTCAACTACAACCTGCCGGGTTTGAACAACATTCATCTCAAGCTCTCCGGTCCCGTGTTGGCAGGGATCTATAATGGCACCATCACCAACTGGGATGCCGCTGCCATTGCCAAACTCAACCCCGGCGTCAAGCTGCCCAACCATCAGATCATCCCGGTACACCGTACGGATGGTTCCGGCGATACCTTTATCTTTACGACGTACCTCTCTGATACCACACCGGTATGGAGCAAGAATATTGGCTACAGCACGACGGTGAGTTGGCCGTCCGTTCCCGGCGGTATCGGTGCCGAGGGCAACCCCGGCATGGTACAGGCCCTGAAGACCACGCCTTATGGCGTCGCCTACATTGGCATCAGTTGGAAGAAACCGGTGGAAGCAGCCCATCTGGGTCTGGCCATGCTGGAAAACCGCGCCGGTCGGTTTGTGTTGCCGACGGTGGCCAATGCCAAGGCGGCAACAGCTGAAATGGTTGCCAAGACCCCAGCTGATGAGCGCATCAGTCTGGTCTATGCCCCAGGTGCCAAGTCCTACCCCATCATCAATTACGAGTATGCCATCGTCAGCAAGACTCAGCCCAATGCCCAGGTTGCGGTGGCGATTCGCAATTTCCTCGATTGGGATATCAACGCGAAGGGAGGCAATGCCCCGCACTTCATGAAAACTGTGCATTTTGTTCCGTTGCCTGCCAGTGCCGCTGCGCTTTCCCTCAAACAGGTAGCAGAGATACAGTGAGTTAATCTCCCGAGCCGGGTATTAATACCCGGCTCACCTGCGATCTTAATGGAAATACAGGTAATGAATACTATTCATGGCAGATCCGCAAATCGATATTGTTCAAATCCGCGTTCGTAATTTGGATTTTCATTGTGGAATATATTACCAAGCCAGAAAAATGAGTGAGTATTATATAACGGGTAGTAACGGTTAATAAACCATAGCTCCATCATATATGGAGCTATCATATTGGTTGCAATACCCTATGGTCGATTTTTAATGCTTTTCGTTACTCCTGACTGTAATTACCTAACATTTCAAAAGGTTGGATGATTTTAAGGCGCATGGTGCTTTCATAAATCAGTGGGTTACGCAAGACTTCGGCGGAGCGATGGTTAAGGAGAAGAATATGGTAGATGTTGATCCGCATATCTCACAACATTTTGATACAGAACTCCATGAAATTCGCACCATGGTATTGGCCATGGGCGGTTTGGTAGAAGAGCAAATCGCCAACGCCATCCAGGCGCTGCAAACAGGAGACAGCGCCCTGGCCAGGGAAATTATTTCCCGTGATTATGAAGTCAATAATTATGAAGTGCGTATCGAGGAGGAGTGCATCGGCATCCTCGCGCGCCAGCAGCCTGCTGCGGGTGATCTGCGTTTGGTCATGACCATCATCAAGACCGTTGCCGATCTGGAACGTATGGGGGATAAGGCTGCGAAGATTGCTGACATGGCGCTGGCGATGGGCCACGGGCTACGCAGTGCGAGCCCCGCTTTCTTGCGCGACATCGACGGCATGGCCAAATATGCTCTCGATATGCTGCGCCGGGCCATGGACGCCCTGGCGCGGGCCGATGCGGAGGCGGCTATCGAGGTGGCCAAGGGCGACGAAATGCTCAACCAGGAATATCGCTCTGCCATGCGCCGATTGATCACCTATATGCTGGAGGATCCACGCATCCTCACGCAGGCCATTGATGTGCTGTTCATCGCCAAGGCCATCGAACGCATTGGCGACCATGCGCGCAACATTTGCGAATACGTGATCTATCTGGCGAAAGGCAAAAATGTCCGGCACTTGCCCATTGATCAAGTCGCTGAATCGTTGCAAAGGGAGTGATAAATGGACCAATCGGTTTTTCCTTTGTCTGTGGAGAGCGATCTGGCCACACCGCGACGGGCAGTCCCTGTCTTGCATCGAACCATTGATCTTCTCAGCAGTTTTTTTGTCGCCATCACGTGTCCTTGGTGACCCAATTTAAGGGTGGGGAAGACCGATGCCGGACAACAGGAAATAGGGGGGCACAATGAAATTTCCGATTTTTCGGATTTCTCTGGTCGCGACGGCGAGCCTCCTGCCGCTGTCGCTCGTGGGGGTGATCGTTTTTCTTGTCCTTTATTCATGGCCCGCCATTCAATACAATGCGCTGCATTTCCTGTGGGTCAACGACTGGGATCTGGGCAATCTGTACGGCAATCCCATCACCCAGCATGGCCAGCAGATCATGCCGGGGGCCCGTTATGGTATCTGGTTCCTGGTGGTGGGAACTCTGGCCAGTTCCGCCATGGCCCTGGCGCTGGCGCTCCCCCTGGGGATCGGTTCAGCCATCTTCCTGTCGGAGGGGTTGCCGCGTACCTGGGGGACGCCGCTCTCTCTCTTTGTCGATCTGTTGGCGAGTATTCCGAGCGTGGTATACGGATTGTGGGGCTATGCGGTGCTCGTTCCCCTCTTGGGGCAGCATGTGTATCCGGCCATGGCCCGCGCATTGTCCTTTGTTCCTTTTTTGGGAGGCAGGCCCGGCAGCGGCTATGGCCTGCTCACCACTTCCATCGTGCTGGCCATCATGGTGGTGCCGTTGATCTCGGCCACGTTGCGGGAAGCCATGAACACGACGGACACCGCCCTCAAGGAAGCCGGGCGCAGCCTGGGATTGAGCCGCTTTCAGGTGATCCGGCATATCGTCCTGCCGAACTTGCGCACCGTGCTCACGGGCGTCAGCATCCTTGCGTTGGGACGCGCTTTGGGGGAGACCATGGCCGTGTTAATGGTCAGCGGTAATGCCTTGAACTATCTGCCCAACAATATCTATACGCCGATTTCCACCATGGCATCCTTCATCGCTTCGCAGTTGGACAGCGCCCTACAGGATCCGACGGGTATGGCCGTGGAGGCCCTTTCGGAAATTGCCCTGGTCCTCCTACTGATCGCCGTCGTGGTGAATATCGTGGCACGGCTCTTGTTGTGGATGGAGCGGATACGTTGATGGCCGCCGGGATCCCGGAGCCCGCCCCGCCGCATCGGCCCGTGCGGAGAACCGCGCGTTCCATTCGTCACCACGTCGGGGATGGTCTGGGATGGGGCCTGAGCATTTTTGCCTTTCTCCTGTTGGCCGGGGCCTTTCTTTCCATTATTGGGGACGTCTTTCTTCGGGCGCTGCCCGTCCTGCATGCCAAGCTTTTCACCGAGATCACCAACGGCATCGGTGGGGGCCTGAAAAACGCCATGGAAGGCACTGCCGTCCTGTCTCTGGGTTCACTACTGCTCGCGGCTCCGGTGGGTATCGCTGCGGGTGTTTATCTGAGCGAGCATGGGGCAGGGCGATGGGGCAGCGCGCTGCGCTTTTTATCCGATGTGCTGGTGGGTGTACCGTCCATTGTCTTGGGGTATGTCGGGTATATTACCCTGGTGATCTATCTGGGGTGGCAGTTTTCCGTGGCGGCCGGCGTCATTACCCTGGCGATCATGCTACTGCCGTACATTACCCGATCTACGGAATTGGCGTTACGCAGCATCCCGGATGCCGTGCGCGAGGCGGGCTATGCCTTGGGGGCCGGAGAAGGACATATCGTGTTTCAGATCCTCCTGCCCGGTGCCGCATCGGCCATACTGACGGGGATTTTCTATGCAATAGCACTCTCCATGGGCGAAACCGCTCCCTTGCTCTATACGGCTGGCTGGTCCAATTACATGTGGAATGGTCATATGACCCAGGAGCCCATCGGCTATCTCACCTATGTGGTCTGGACCTTCATCAATGAGCCATTTAAGGAATCGCATATGCTCGCCTTTGCCGCGGCGTTCCTCATCACTTTCGGTGTGCTGATGCTCATCCTTTTGGGCCGCTGGATGTTGGCACGTGCACAAGGCAAACTGGGCGCCTATAACTGAAGTGGGTCATTCAGCCTGGTTTTTCTGGATAGCTCATGCCTATGCGGAGGTTCAGGTATTTCAGCGAACGTTCACATTACTGTCACATTCATCCCGTATGATTCACGATGACACTTTGGTGTCGCCCATTCCACGAATATTCAGGAGAATGCCATGACCTCCATACACGAAACACCGGATACCCATGAACAAGTCTCGTTCAGTCCCATCCCACTCCCCGAAACGCCTGCTTCCGTAGCAGCACCGATGGTGAGTGACCCCGAGTTACGGCATCACCGGATCGCCGAGGCCGCCTATTTTCTGGCGGAACAGAAAGGATTTCCGGCCGACCAGGCGGAAGCCTGTTGGTTCGCCGCCGAACAGGACATAGACCGGGAAGGGCTTACCGCAGAGCAGTAGGGCGGTAACGCTCAATCGCGCCCGTCCATGGGAAAGAAACCTTTCTCGCAGTGGCTTAGGGGGCACACCTTGCGCTGGTATGGGCAGGTATTGGATATGGTCGTCATTGCGTTGCTCCTGATCATGCTGCTCACCCTGCTGGGCGCCGTCGTGGGTCTCGTGGACGATTTTGTGTCGGCGATCACCACTCTGAACGCGACGGCGACGCCTTTCCCCTCCCATGAACTTGCCAAACGTCTGGGCCGGGAGCTCGTAATCGATGTCCTGTCGGTCTTTATCCTGATCGAGTTGTTTCGCACCTTCACCGACTATCTGGAATTTCACCGGATCCGCCTGCAGGTGCTGGCAGATGTCGGGATCACCTTTTTGCTGCGCGAGATCTTCATCGGTTTGTACAGCCACCGCATGGACTGGCGGGAACTGCTCAGCATGGCGGTTCTGCTGGCGGTCCTGGTGGGCACGCGGATCGCGGCTATCCGGTTCCCGCCCGCGACCAGTGGCGCATGACGGAAACCGCGATGCGGATCACCCTGGTTACAGAGACCTACCCGCCCGAGATCAATGGGGTGGCCATC
>JAKAVW010000046.1 GCA_021827445.1 Pseudomonadota bacterium | reverse complement strand
ACGTCGGTTTCGGGCCACCGACCTCTTGCTTATAGGTTTTGAGTGGCTACAGTGCTCAGTGCTGATCGGGGAACAGGATGTTCAATTCCAGCACCTCATAATCTCCGCGTCGCTCCATGCTGACCTTGATATTTTCTTTGTCCACAGGGATGTATTTGGCAATCACTGCCAGAAGTTCCTCCTGCAGTGCGGGCAGGAAGTCGGGGCCATCGGCATCGCGCTCGTGGGCGAGAATCAGTTTCAGGCGATCCTTAGCGACATTGGCGCTCTTTTTGCGGGAGCCGAGGATATAATCGAGCAAAGACATGTCAGCCTCCAAAGAGTCGTTTGAAAAACCCCGCCTTGGCAGGCTGAATAAAGCGCAGGGGACGCTCCTCGCCGAGGAAGCGGGCGACGACATCCTTATAGGCCTCGGCCACGTCGCTGTTTTCCATGTGAATGGCGGGTATGCCCTGATTGGAGGCCTGGAGGATGACCTCGGATTCGGGGATCACGCCCAGCAGGGGGGTGCGTAGCAGTTCCTTCACGTCTTCCAGCGAAAGCATTTCCCCATCCTCCACCCGTTTGGGGGAGTAACGGGTCAGCAGCAGATGTTCCTTCACCGGTTCTTCGCCCTGCTCCGCGCGCCGGGAGCGGGCCGCGAGAATGCCGAGAATGCGGTCGGAGTCGCGCACGGAAGAGACTTCCGGGTTGGTGACCACAATAGCCTCGTCGGCATGGTAGAGTGCCATGAGGGCACCCGACTCGATCCCCGCCGGTGAATCGCAGACGATGTAATCGAATTCCTTGCGCAGTTCATCCATGACCGCCGTTACCCCGGCGGTGGTCAGGGCATCTTTGTCGCGGGTTTGGGAAGTGGGCAGCACGTAGAGATTCTCACAGCGCTTATCCTTGATGAGCGCCTGCTGCAGTTTGGCCTCGCCCTGGATGACATTGATGAGATCGTACACGACCCGTCGCTCGCAGCCCATGATCAGATCGAGATTGCGCAGCCCTACGTCGAAGTCGATAACGACGGTGCGATGGCCGCGCAGGGCGAGGCCGCTGGCAAAGGCGGCACTGGTGGTGGTTTTGCCGACCCCACCCTTTCCGGAAGTGATGACAATGATTTTGGCCACGGTTCTTTTCTCCAAGACTTATATGTTTAAAGCCATAATATGCAATTGCTCGTCGCGGCTGTAAATCTGTGCCGCTTTGCCCCAGAGGGGATGATCAGTTTCGAGGGTGCGATACAGACCCGCGACAGAGACCAGTTCTGCCTCCAGGCTCATGCAAAAAATCCGCGCACCGTCCTGCCCGTTGACGCCGGCCAGAGCACGGCCACGTAAGGGGCCGTACACATGGATGTTGCCGTCGGCGATGACTTCGGCACCGGCATTGACGGCGGCCAGACAGACGAGATCGCCGCCACGGGCATAACTGCGTTGGCCGCTGCGGATCGGGTGATCTATAGTCAGGCCACCCGGACTTGTTGGGACGGATTGCGCGGGTGAAGGTGTTTCTGGCTGTGGGGTGGCGTGACGATCCTGGCCCCGCAAAACAGGAAGGTTCAGATCTTGCGCCAAAGCTTGATGGCGGGGAGCGGCATTGCGCAAACCAACGGGAAACCAGTGAGCGGCACGCAATACGTTCAGCATCTCGGCGAGTGCCAGGGGCGCTTCTTCGGGTATGGCGCTCAGATCCAGGACCACCGGCGCATGATGATGGAAATCGGCAGCGGCGGGGTGGCGTTGATGCTCTTCGGCAATACGCTGCGCCAGTTGGTGGGGATCGTTGCTTTCCAGGTGGAGGATGGAGAGCGTGAAAACGCCTCCGGACACGCGAAGTGGTGCGCTGGATTCCGTGCTGGGGGAGCGGGGGTTAGCCATGTTTCACGTGAAACATCGGCGTGCGCGCTTCATGAGCGCCGCAGCCAAGGGCGCTTGTCACTCTTACCGTTCCAAGTTTCGGCGTCGGGCAGTGGTGCCTTTTTGCGGAGGATGATCGGCCAGTCTTTGCTGAGCTCGGCATTGATGGCGGTGAAGTCGCGCTGGTCCGCAGGGATCTCGTCATCGGCGAAAATAGCGTCGGCAGGACACTCGGGGACGCAGGCGGCGCAGTCGATACACTCGTCGGGATCAATGACGAGAAAATTTGGCCCTTCATGAAAGCACTCGACCGGACAGACTTCGGCGCAGTCGGTGTATTTACACTGGATGCAGTTTTCGGTAACAACGTAGGTCATGAGGTGGTGACGTTCTTTACAGAGCGCTTCCGTGGTGCAGGCGTAGCCGGTTCGCTGGCTGATGAAGCCGTAGTTTTGGACGCCGTGGTTTTCTTTGCCGCCGGGGTCTTGGCTTTGGCCGGCTTTTTCGCCGCCGGTTTCCTGGTGCTTCTCGCCGCAGACTTACGGGCAGGTGCCGCTTTTTTGGCGGGAGGCGTGCGCTTTTCGCGGGGTGGCGGCGGGGTGTAGTCGGGCAGCATTGCGGCGATTTCCGTGTCGCTGGCGTTTGCCGGGAAATGGAAGGCGCATTCGCTCTGGGGGCAGGCGAGCTGTTCACCGAGGCGCTTGCCGCTTTTTTCGATCATTATCGGCCAGGCGCAACGAGGACAGGCACGCGCTACCGGGGGTCCCCAAACCGCATAATTGCATTTGGGGTAAGTGTTGCAGGAATAAAAGATTTTGCCATAGCGGCTGCGTTTTTCGACGAGTTCACCCTCACCGCATTGGGGACAGGTGACTCCCGAGGATTTGGGCTGGGTTAGTGGCTCAATATGCTTGCATTCGGGATAGCCGCTGCAGGAGATGAATCGGCCATAGCGTCCGGTTTTGTAGACCAGCGGTTTGCCGCAGTCCGGGCAGTCGCGGCCCACAGGCTCGGCGGGTTCGCGGGGGCCATCCACCGGGCGGGTATAATTGCATTCGGGGTAGCCGGAACAGGCCACAAAACGGCCATGTCGGCCGAGGCGCAGAAATAAGGGTTTGCCGCATTGTGGACAGGCTTCGTCCAGTGCTTCACTGGTGGCTTCGGTGCGGCTGACGTTGGCTTTTTCGTCGAGGAGTGCGCGAAAGGGTCCCCAGAACGCGCCGAGCACCGGCTGCCACTGCTTCTCACCCCGGGAAATGGCGTCCAACTCGTCTTCCATGCTGGCGGTGAAGCCATAATCCACATAGCGCTCGAAATGATTGGTCAGGAAACGGCTAACTACGCGTCCGAGATCGGTGGGGTGGAAGCGGCGCTGCTCGACGGCGACGTATTCACGATTTTGCAGGGTCTGAATGATACTGGCATAGGTGGATGGACGACCAATGCCGTGGGCTTCCAGGGTTTTGACCAGGGTGGCATCGCTGTAACGGGGGGGTGGTTCGGTAAAGTGCTGCTCGGGGTCAATGCCGAGCACCTGCGGTTCATCGCCGGTATTGAGGGGCGGCAGAATGCGGTTGCCTTCGTCTTCGTCACCGTCATCTTTGCCTTCCTGATAGACGGCCATGAAGCCGGGAAAGGTGACGGTGGAGCCATTGGCACGCAGGGTCCAGTGGGTGCCAGCGTCCATATCGACAGCGACCAGGTCCATACGCGCGGACGCCATCTGGCAGGCGATACTGCGCTTCCAGATCAGATCATAAAGGCGCCAGAGGTCGCGTTCGAGCACGCCCTGCAGGGCCTCCGGGGTGCGGGCGATGTCCGTGGGGCGGATGGCTTCGTGGGCTTCCTGGGCGTTTTTGGTCTTGGTCTTGTAGCGCCGCGGAGTTTCAGGGACGAATTCGCTGCCGTAGTGGCCGTCGATGAAGCTACGGATAGAAGCGATGGCCTCTTCGGCGAGGTTGACGGCATCGGTACGCATGTAACTGATGAGGCCCACCGTTTCGTTGCCGATATTGATGCCTTCGTAGAGCTGCTGGGCGACGCGCATGGTCCGGCTGGCGTTAAAGCCGAGCTTGCGCGAGGCCTCCTGCTGCAGGGTGGACGTGGTGAAGGGCGCGGCAGGCTGGCGTTGCCGGCTCTTGCGCTCCACTTCCCGGACCCGTAGCGGTTGGCGGCTGAGATCGTCTTCCATGTCGCTGCGGATCGCGGCGGCCTGATCACTTTCCGTAACGTCGAATTGTTCGAGTTTTTTGTCCTGCCAGTGGGTCAGGCGTGCGCTGAAATCGCTACCGGCCTGCTGCAGGCGACTGGCGATGGTCCAGTATTCGCGGCTGACAAAGGCTTCTATTTCATTTTCGCGCTCACAGATCAGGCGCAGGGCGGCACTTTGTACCCGGCCCGCCGAGAGGCCCGGACGCACCTTGCGCCAGAGCAGTGGCGACAGGTTGAAGCCCACCAGGTAATCGAGGGCGCGGCGCGCTTGCTGGGCGTTGACCAGATCCATGGCGATTTCGCGGGGGTTGGCAATGGCCTCTTGCACGGCTTTTTTGGTGATTTCGTGGAAGACGACGCGTTGCGCGGGCTTGTTGCCGAGCAGATGACGCTCGCGCAGCAGTTCCACCAGATGCCAGGAGATAGCCTCGCCCTCGCGATCCGGGTCGGTAGCGAGCCAAAGCCTCTCGGCGCCGCGCAGGGCCTTGGCGATGGCGTCCACATGGCGCTCGTTGCGCTCAATAGCGGCGTAGCGCATGGCGAAGTCGTGTTCGGTATCTACGGCACCCTCTTTGGGCTGCAAATCGCGCACATGGCCGTAAGAGGCGAGCACCTGAAAGTCGTCCCCCAAATATTTCTGGATGGTTTTGGCTTTAGCCGGTGATTCAACGATAACGAGCTGATGGGCCATGGGTCAGTGGAGAATCCGTGCGCCGTCGGCGCCCAGTAAGGTGTCGACCCAAAAGGCCTCCGGGCCGGGATCGTTGGCCATCACCATAAAGGTCACCCAGTCGAGGGTTTCCAGATCGGTGTCGTCCAGATCAAGGGCGAGCAGGCGATCAATAATGCGTTCACGCATGGCGCCGTTGATGACACCAAGCCGCTCCCAGTCGTGGAGTTGCCCGCGGGCGGCCACAGACAGATTTTGCTGTTCATGGGGATGGTAGGCGCGCAGTGAGCGGGGGCTGGTGTCCTCTTGCTCTTCTACCGCGAAGCCTTCCATCCAGTCGAGGGCGCGCTGAATGTCGTCGTCCGGAAAACCGACGGCGCGCAAACGTTCTTCGAGCATGTCGTCGTCTTCGTCGTCGAGATGATCGAGCAGATAACTAATGATGTCTATGACGTCTTCCATACCTTGGCCTTAGGAAGCAGGTGGGAGGCGACAGAAACGGCCGCCGGGACAGGCCGCGAGGTAACCTTGTAATTCCATGTTCAAGAGGATGGCCGAAAGCTCGGTCAGCGTCAATCCGCAGCGGCTGGCGATCTGTTCCGGGGCGAGGGGGTCGAAATCCATGGCGTCCCAAACTTTAGCCTGCATGGAATCTTCTGGCTGCCAGTCTGCCGCGGGTGCCGCTGTCTGACTGTCGCGCAGCACGGCGTACAGGGGGCCGAGCTCGCTGAGCACGTCTTCGGCGCTCTCGACCAGTTTGGCGCCGTCGCGGATGAGACGGTGGGGGCCGCGCGACAACGGTGAGTGGATGGAGCCGGGGATGGCAAAAACTTCGCGGCCCTGCTCCATCGCCAGCCGTGCGGTAATCAGCGAACCGCTACCTTCAGCAGCTTCGACCACCAGTACGCCGAGACTGAGGCCGCTGATGATGCGGTTGCGGCGGGGGAATAGGCCGCTGCGCGGACCGGTATCGGGCGGCTGTTCACTGAGGATAAGGCCCCGTTCAGTAATCTGACGGGCGAGTTGCAGATGGCTGCGCGGGTAGATAAGGTCGGCACCGGTACCAAGCACGGCGACGGTGCCACTGTGGAGGGCGCCGCGATGGGCGGCGGCATCAATGCCAAGGGCCAGGCCGCTACAGATGGTAAGGCCCGCTCCACCCAGGCTTTTGGCAAAGGCTTCGGCGGTGGCGATGCCGGTAGCCGTGGCACTGCGGCTGCCAACGATAGCCAGCATGGCCTGGTTCAGGCAGGCGCGCTGTCCGCGTAAATAGAGCAGCGGGGGCGGGTCGGGGATATGGCGCAGCAGAGGGGGATAATCGGCGTCGGTCCAGCGGCAGAGATCGGTGTCGGGACTTTCCAGCCAGCGTCGGTCTGCAGGCGTGAGAAGGTCCTCGGGTGCCTTCTGCAAGGCGACGATTTGTCTCGCTTGCAAGCCGAGGCCCTGCAAGGCCCCGGCCCCGGTTTGAAAGCAGCGATCTACCGCACCAAAGCGTTCGAGCAGGGCACGCTGGCGAACCGGACCGAGGCCGGGGATACGGCTGAGGGCGAGCCAGGCCCGGTCTGTCACCCGTTTCCTGCGGAGCTGTCGCTGGCTGTTACAGGACTCGGGCTGGCCAGCTTGTCACCCACCAAGATGCCACGCATTGCCGTGGTAATCACGGCGTAGGAGACAGTGGGAAATACCCGGAACACCATCACTTCGCCCACTTTCTGAGGCGGCAGAGCGAAGGGCTTGCCGGTCACGGCATTTTTCGTGTCTTCCCTGATCCTTTCAATCCGCAGCAGATTACCATCGCTCAAACCGGCTTCCCGGCCTTTATCCACGATCACGACCTGACCCACCAGGAGTTCCGGGTAGTCACTCATTTTGGCGATGATCTGAGCGCTTACCGGGTGGGCGGGGGCGCTGGGGAAATAACGAGGTACCTTGGCGCTCGCTTCGGGGATCAGGCGATCGCCCAGCGAGATTTCCCTGCGGGCATTGGCGATCTCGACGGCAGCGTGGGAACTGTTACTGCGTACGATGATGCTGCCCAGGTCGTAGAGCGCATAACCGAGTGGCTTCTCGACGCCGGGACGGTGCAGTTCCGGCCCAAGAGCGACGATACCATAGCGGGTGCCCACCGGGACCCGTTCCAGACCGGAAGCATACAGCTTGTCGCCCACGGTGTAGGCGATCTGGCTGCTGGCACTGGCCGCCAGATAAGGTAATGCATCATAAGCTTTTTTGCTGGCGATAACCCCCGGCGTGCCGAGGAAGGGCATCACCTCGCCGGTAGCCACGGTGGGCAAGGGCTCTACCGTCATTTGTGGATGAAGTTCGACGACCGAAGAACCTTCTGCGTTAGAACCATAAGACCTTTCTACACGAAGTTCCGGCTGACCGTTGGCTCCGTGGGTGAGTACGATGCGATCACCGGGATAAATGAGGTTAGGATTATGGATGTAGGGATTCTTATGCCAGATCTGCGGCCATTGCCAGGGATGCCGCAAAAAATGAGCGGCAATGCCCCAGAGGGTATCTCCGGATTTGACGGTGTAGCTTTGTTCACTGCGTAGTTGTATGCCGGACGGTGCAGCCTGCGCCATTACCGGGGCCATGGCGCTGAGGCCGAGACAAAATAGGGTGTTGCGCCAGATGTGCTTCTGCATGAATGATCTCCGCTGGACTTCCGCAGGGAATAGTATTAGTTCAAGATACGATTTTTGCCGGATGGTAATAATTGGTGACGAAATGCCTCTCTTGAAGATACTCGAGTTTCCCGATACCCGCCTCAAGGGCATGGCCCAACCCATAGTCCGGGTGGACAAACAGATGCAGCAACTGGCCGACGATATGGCGGAAACCATGTACGATGCACCCGGTATCGGCCTGGCTGCGCCGCAAGTGGCCGCTGGCCACCGCCTGATTGTCGTGGATGTTTCAGAAAATCGCAATGATCTGCTGACCTTGGTGAATCCGGAAATTATTGCGAGCACAGGTGAAGAAGAGATGAAGGAAGGCTGTCTGTCAGTACCCGGTGTGCTGGAGACGGTGCGGCGCGCCGAAAAAGTGACGGTGCGCGCGACCACGGTGCAGGGCAAGACCGTTGAACTGGAGGCCGATGGGCTGCTGGCGGTTTGCCTGCAACATGAGATCGACCACCTTAACGGTACCCTTTTTGTCGATCATCTGTCCCGTCTCAAGCAAAATCTGATTCGTCGTAAGGCGGACAAAAGGGCGCGACTCGGTGACTAGCAAACAGCGTATTGTTTTTGCCGGGACGCCGGAGTTCGCGCGCCTCATTCTGGCCGAATTGCTGCAAGGTCCGGAAGAAGTCGTCGGGATATTTACTCAGCCGGATCGCCCGGCGGGCCGGGGGCGGGCGTTGCAGACCAGCCCGGTGAAGCAGGAGGCTTTGGTCGCAGGCCTTCCTATTTTTCAGCCGGAATCCTGCAAGACGGGCGAGGCCCTGGACCTGCTTCGGAGCCTGACGCCGGATTTGCTGATTGTTGTGGCCTATGGGCAGATTTTACCGCAGGCGATTCTTGACCTGCCGACGCGCGGCGCCATCAATGTTCACGCCAGTCTCTTGCCCGCCTGGCGTGGCGCGGCGCCTATCGCCCGGGCCATCGCGGCGGGCGACAAAGAAAGCGGTGTTGCCATCATGCAGATGGAAGCCGGGCTCGACTCCGGTCCGGTGCTGTGGGCGGAGCGCGTGCCCATTGCTCCCGATGACACGGCGGCCAGCCTCCATGACCGTTTGGCGCGATTGGGCAGCGCTGCCTTGCGTCAGTCGCTGGACGGGCTCTGGGCGAATCGGCTCAAGCCCGTGCCCCAGGATCCCGCGCTGGTGACTTATGCCCGTAAGCTGAAGAAAGAAGAGGCACTGCTCGACTGGCGGCTGCCCGCGGCGATGCTGGAGCGTCTGGTGCGGGCTTTCAACCCCAGCCCTGTCGCCCATACCCGGTTTCGCGGCAACGGGTTGCGGGTCTGGCAGACGCGGGTGCTGGCCATCGGGGGCGATCAGGCGCCCGGCACCATCAGTGCCGTGGAAAAAGACGGGGTGGTGGTGACTTGTGGCGAGGATCAATTGCAGTTGCTGGCGGTGCAACCCGCAGGCAAGGGGGTGCTCAGTGGCGGTGACTTCGCCCGCGGTTACCGCCTGCGAGTCGGTGAAACGCTGGGATGAGGGAAGCGCGGCCAGAGACTGAGCGGGGGAGAAGCACCTCGGGTGTGGCGATACGCAAGACATCTATCGGCGTATTGCGGGGCGTGGATAGCGGGCAGACGGTGGATGCCGCCCTGCTGCCGGTGCCGTTGACGGGTAGCGATCGTGCGACCGTGCAATGGCTGGTTCTGGGCACATTGCGCGAGTACTTGCCCGTGCAGGCCCTGGCCGCCAAATTGCTGCGCAAAGACTGGCGCGAGGAAGATACCGATTTGCGTTTCCTGCTCAGTCTGGCTCTTTTTGAGTTACGCCATGGGCAACGGCCCGCCTTCGCCATAGTCAATGATTGGGTTGGGATGACGGAGGCCTTGAAAAAGCCCTGGGCGCGCGGTCTGATCAATGCCGTTCTGCGCCGTTATCTGCGCGAGCGGGAGGCTTTGGAGGTGGCACTGGTCGATCGTGATCTCGGGCATCCGGCCTGGCTGGCGGCGCGCTTGCGCGCCGCCTATCCTCAAGACTGGCTCGCCATTGCCGCGGCCAATAATGCCGCGCCGCCCCTCTGGCTGCGCGTGAATACGCGGCGGGCGGATCCTGACAAGTATCGGCAGTTGCTGGCGGCACAAGGTCTTGAAGCTCACGGTGTGGCGTGGAGTGAGGCGGCCTTGTGTCTGCCCGCCAGTGTGCCGGTAGCGACCCTGCCGGGCTGGGACGCTGGCTGGGTGGCGGTGCAGGACGGGGCGGCACAACTGGCGGCCCACATTCTCGCGCCCCAGGAGGGGGAACGGATTCTGGACGCCTGTGCCGCCCCTGGCGGCAAGACGGCCCACCTGTGGGCATTGGGGGCGACGTGCCTGGAAGCCCTGGACCGCTCCGCAGAACGCCTGAACCGGGTGCGCGAGGCGCTGGAAAGACAAGGCGGCATAGCACATTTACAGGTGGCCGATGCCGCAGAAACCACTACTTGGTGGAATGGCGAGTTCTATGACGCCATCCTTCTGGATGCACCCTGTACCGGCACCGGGGTAATCCGTCGCCACCCTGACATCCGTCTGCGCCGCCAGCCGGAGGATGTGGCCGAGGCCGTGGCACAGCAGGCGCGCTTGCTGGAGGGACTGTGGCCCTGTCTGCGTCCCGGCGGTCGGTTGCTCTATGCCACCTGCTCGGTGCTGCCCGAGGAGAATGAGGAACAGATCATCGCCTTTCTCCTGCGGCATCCTGACGCGCGTCGTTCTGCCCACCCGCTGACCGGGCAACGCCTGCCCGGACAGGACGAAATGGATGGTTTTTACTATGCCTTGCTGGAGAAAGGCGCATGAGCCAGAATGGCGCATGGCGTTTGCCGGCCCGCCGAAACTGGCAACAGCAATTTGTCGTTATCCTGATCGGGTTCTGCTGTTTTGTTGGCATGCATGGGATGGCGGTGGCGGGTTCGGCGTTTCACGTGGAACATTTGCAGGTGACCCCGCAGGGAAATGCCGTTGAAATCAATGCCCGCGTGCAGATGGGTAAAGAAGCGCTCCTGCAAGAGGTCCTCGACCAGGGACAGACGCTGATCTGGGTCGTGGCGGCAGAATGGCGTGAGCCCGAGCCTTTCTCCTTCATCCCCGGTGTTGGCGTGCATGCACACCGGGAGCAGCGCTGGCGTATTCACTATTATCCCCTGACTAACCAATATGCCATCGAAAGTCAGCACGGGATGCTCACTTTATACTCGCACTGGAGTGAGGTCGTCGCGGCACTAGCCCAGGTGCATGATTTCATTCTCCCGCTGGTCCACGGTGCGGCGCGCGGTCAGGTGGCATTGCGGGTATATATTGATATTCAGGCCTTGCCTCTGCCGTTACGTTTGCGTGCGCTGCTTGGCCACTGGAAACTGGAGTCCCCATGGATCGTCAGCGCGCCCCTTTCGCACTGAGAAGCTGGCTGCGTGCCTTGAGTGCCGGCACCACTCCGGAGCGGCAGCGAGTGGGACCGCGCTGGGGCGCTGCTCTGCTCCTGCTGGCCATCGTCGCCTTTCTGGGGGTCAACTTTTTCACCAGTGCCGGGGGACCGCTGAGCCGTTATTTTGTGCCCATGCTGGTGATTTCCGCAGGAATCGTCCTCTTTCTGGTCATCCTGGTGCTGGTCTCGGTGGTGGCGCTGCTCTTGCGCCTGCGGCGCGGCGAGGTGGGTAGTCAACTGGCCACCCGTCTGGTGGTGATTATTACCCTGCTCAGTTTCCTGCCGGCGGCCATCGTCTTCGGTTTTTCCTGGCAGTATCTGAATCGGGGCGTGGACTCGTGGTTCAGCAGCGCGGTGCAGAGTGCGCTGGCCCAGGCCATGAACGTGGCGAAGGCGGGCGTGGACCGTTACCGTAATTCCACCCTGCTGGCGGGCGAAAGTATTGCCCAGGCGTTGGTGGGCGAGTCCGACAGCAACGCCGTCATTACCGTGATCGCCCTGCGCGATCAGTATCATCTGGGCAGCGTCACGCTCTTTTCCGGCGATAACCGGATTATCGCCACCAGCAGCGATAACCTGAATCTGGCGCCGCGCTTGCCGCGCCGGGAAATCCTCGCTATGGAAGAGAATCACCCGACCGCCTCCATCGAGCCGGAGCCCCAGGGAGCTTTGCTGGTGAAGGTTCTGATCCCGGTGCTGAGTCCGCATTTGGGACAGAGCAACCGTGTTCTTTATGTGGAGCAGCCCATCCCCGAGCAGTTGACGCAGGCGGCAGAGGCAGTGCAGGTGGCTTATACCCGCTACCACCAGTTGATGCTGATGCGCGAACCGATGAAGACGGCCTTTCAGCTCAGCCTGGCGGTGGCCTTGCTGCTGGCCGTGCTGTCGGCGGTCTGGATGGGTTTGCACCTGGCGCGGCGACTGACAGCGCCGATAGCGCGGCTGGCAGCGGGTACCCAGGCGGTGGCGCGCGGCGAGTTTATTCCCTTGCAGACGGTGGCGAGTCATGACGAGCTGGGTGTCCTGATACATTCGTTCAACAATATGACCCGACAACTGGCGCGGGCCAAGCAGCAGGCGGCGGTGGCGCAGGAGCAGGCGGAGCAGCGGCGGCTGTACCTGGAGACCGTGCTCGGACAGATTTCCAGCGGCATCCTGACCTTTGATGGCGAAAACCATTTGGCCGAAGTCAACGCCGCGGCGACCCATATTCTTCAGGAAGATTTGCCCAGGGGCTGCGCCCTGGATACATTGCACGATGGCACCGCGCTGGAGCCCCTGTGGACGCTGGTGGCGGACTGGGTGGAACACCCTCGTAACGGGATGCAGAAAGAGTTGCAGATCGAGCGATCCGACGGACCACAGACCATTATCGTGCACGGCGCGCACTTTGCGGATGATGCCGGTAGTCGGGGTTTCGTACTGGTTTTTGATGATATCAGTACGCTGGTTGCCGCCCAGCGCAGCGCCGCCTGGAGTGAGGTGGCGCGGCGTCTGGCCCACGAGATCAAGAATCCGCTCACCCCCATTCAGCTCTCGGCCGAGCGGCTGCGGCGCAAATATCTGGAACGTCTTGGCGATGAGGGGGAGACCCTGGATCGTGCCACCCGCACTATTATCCATCAGGTGGATGCCCTCAAGGTGATGGTGGACGCCTTCTCGGAGTACGCCCGGCAGCCGCAACTGGAGTTGCGTCCCCTCGACCTGAACACGCTGATTCTGGATGTGCTCGACCTGTATCGCGGGCAAGAAAGTGGAGTGGAGATTCGGGCTGAGTTGGGTGCGGGCCTGCCCCCCCTGCGGGCCGATGTGCATCGCCTGCGCCAGATCCTCAATAATCTCCTACGCAACGCCATTGATGCCTTGCCGGGTGATTCAGAAACTCCTGAGGGTAAACATATCTTGATTCGCACCCGCTTGACGGACTCCGACCCGGCAAAGATGCTAGAGTTGAGCGTATTGGATGACGGACCCGGTTTCCCGGCCCAGTTGCTGGCGCGGGTTTTTGAGCCCTATGTCACCAGCAAGGTGAAGGGTTCGGGGCTGGGTCTCGCCATCGTTCGGCGTATCGTTGAGGAGCATGGCGGGCGGATTGTTGCCGATAATCAAGGCTTACAGGGCGGCGCGCGTATCGTTATGGACTTTCCGTTGGGTTAAAGCAAGCGTTCAGGAGGCGGTATGGAAGAGGCACGATTGAATATTCTGGTGGTGGATGACGAACCCGATATCTGCGCGACCCTGGCAGAAATTCTGGAGGATGAAGGCTACAGCGTGCATACCGCGGGTAGTGCGGAAGCCGCCGAAGCACTGTTGCGCGATCAGATGGCGGACCTCATCCTCCTCGATATCTGGATGCCGGGTGAGGACGGCGTCAGCCTCTTGCGGCGCTGGGCCGAAGCGGGTCTGGAGCAGCCGGTGGTGATGATGTCCGGGCACGCCACCATCGAAACGGCGGTGCAGGCGACCA